>JBMZDK010000073.1:0-15723 GCA_049614265.1 Thiolinea sp. | reverse complement strand
ACTTCTGCCTGCACCCGCCACCCCTTTGTAGGAAAAAGCGCATCATCTTTCAAAGTCTTATTAACCCGGCCACCAATCAGGGTTAACTGTGAAGTATTCGCTGCAGCCCCCTGAACCTGGGTTTTTTCATTTAAAAAGCTAACAAAAGCTGTTTGTTGCCAGTCATTTTTGTTGCGGCGGTTATAATTCAATTCGAGTTCCAGCTTTTCGCCTTTAATATCATCGTTATCACTACGACTCCAATCTACAGCAAAACTCGCATACTCATGTTCCGGATTCCATAACGGAACCTTGTACGTCATCCCAATCGCCGGGTCTTTCTGTGACAACCTCAACTTACCACCCAACTTATGGCCGCGCTGATTCACCCAATGTACATCCATACCAGCTTCCAGCCGGACATTGGTATCCGTTGCGTAACCAATATTTGCGGTATAGGTGTAACGCTTACGCCGCACAGCTGTAATCTTTACCGGAACCTGGCTTCCCTCAGCTTTAGAAAACTGACTATTCACCTGAACGTCTTTGTAATAGCCACTGCTCTCCAGTAAACGACGCTGCTGCAACAACACATCAGAATCATAAATCTGCCCTTGTTTCACCCGTAGAAAACGCTGCAAATGGCGATCATCCAATACGTCCTGCTCCACCGTTACCACACCAATCTGGTAACGCTTACCAGTTTCGAAGTGCAATTCAATGTCTGCAGTGCGCGCATCAATGTTCACAGCAATCTGACGTTTGACAAATTCGGCATCAAAAAACCCAAGCCGACTCGCAGTACTGCTTAAACTACTCTTGAAATCCTCATATGGACTGGTTACCAGAATATCGCCCTGCTTGTAGGGCAAGGCAGAACGAATTTTACGAAAATCTTCTAAATTGCTGCCTGCTCCGGTGACTTGTACTTTAATGTTACGGACTCTGACCGGCGAACCTGGCTTAACAGCAATATTTAACCGCCAGCAACTACTCTGACGCTGTGCTGTCATGTTGAACTGAGCAGAGAAATAGCCCATCGCATCCGCACCTTCAATCAGCTTATCAGCAGAAGCATCGATAAAACGATCAACCCGCTCCTGATCAGACTCACAGCTGAGATTGCGTAAAGAAGGCAAATGCGCTTTCAGATTATTTGCCAGTGCTTCCGAAGCACCACTGACATCAACTTTCACCGGAGACTCCTCTGCCGCCGCTTGTACTTCCTCCTCAGCTGCTAAAGCCATACCTGTGGGAACCACCAGGCAAGCCAACAGTGAAACTAGATATAAAAAACTACCGGAGCTATCGCAATATTTATGAAAAATCCTCTGCATTCCACGTCCTTTTACTGCTCAAAGACCCATTCAAGCACCTTATTCTGAATTGCCCTGCCATGACTACCTGCTTTCTTACCATTGTGCTGCATCACAACCACCATACGTTTACCGCTGCGGGTCAACATATACCCGGCCAGTGCAGTCACCCTGTTCAGTGTACCGGTTTTCAACCGGCTTCGCCCCTGCATAGCACTATCTCTGAAACGCCGGGCCAAGGTGCCATCTTCTCCTAATAAGGGCAGAGAATTCAATAACTCAGGCATATATGGCTCGTGCCAGACGGAGTGTAGCAGTAAGCCCAGCTGTCGTGCACTTAATCGTGCATCACGGGACAAGCCGGAGCCGTTATCGACCACCATATTTTCAGTGGAAATACCCTGCTCAGTTAACACATCCAGCACAGCCATACGACCTTTTGCCAACGTTGCGGGAGCACCATACTTCTTCGCTCCCAGCGTCAACAATAACTGGCGGGTCATGACATTATTACTCCATTTATTAATCAGCCTGACCTGCTCACCCAATGCTCTTGATGTGTGCACATGGAAACGCTGGTCATCATGCCTTATCCGTCCGGAGCGCATACCCCCGTCGATTTGCCCTCCCAAATCTCTCCAAATCACCTTAAACGCATCAAAGACATGTTGATCCGGATCAGAAACCACTCTCAGTATTTGCCGGTAACCACAGCCATCCGCATAATCCCCCTTCACCAAAACCTTATTAACATCATCAGTTTGAATGCCACCATCATCAGCATCCTGATTCTGTTGCACCTGATCACTAACAAGACTGGAACGCCGCACCAGCGGCCGATAATGCTTCCTGCGGCAACGCCCTTCAACAAGCTTTAGTTGATTATCCAGCAACACATCATTCAGAGGAGGCAGTGTCGTGATTGATACTGTCTGGCGGGAAACATCAGGCTTAAACATGAAACGTGTCGCCTGAAAATTAAACATTAGTGCTGAAGGAGGAGCGTTATAAACCCGCGAAGGACGATTATCAAAAGCACCGGGGTCAATAGCTGGCAGATCAAAAAAACTATTATCAATAATGATGTCACCGTTAATCGTTCGAATCCCTTTCAGGCGGATATCATGCACAAACTGCCAAAAAGTTTCATACACCAGAAAAGGGTCACCATAACCCTTTAAAATCAAATCACCTTCCAGTGTATCACCGACAATTTCACCGCGTATCCAGGCCTCAGTATCCCAGCTCCAGGCAGGCCCGAGAGTTTTCAATGCACTCCAGGTGGTCAGCAATTTCATCGTAGATGCCGGGTTTCTCGGCTCATCGGCATCATGCAGTAACAACGGCAAATCCGCATTTACATCGCGAACATAAATCCCCAGGGCATCAGCAGCAATCTTCTTTTTCTTAAGATACTTCAGCAAATCTTCAGGTAATTCCTGAGTTTCTTCTTCACGAACAATCAGCTCAACTGCCGGTAAGGGCGACTTCTCAATCACAACTGCTTCTGTATTCGCTTCTTCAGCCCAAACAGCCTTTACCCCAAAAAGCAATACGGCCAAGAAAACCGGAATAAAAATATTCGTCATTATTATTTAAAATTCATTAATTAAACTAACCAACAACACGCAGTACAAATTACCAAACAGCCTTTGTATGCCTACTGAACTATAAAAACCTTTTGCCCCAAATGATGAAGGATGCTTCTCACAAGAAGCGAAACAGCCCAAATAAATACTATGCTAAACAATAAGGTAAAATTTCTCAGGTAATCACAGCCCAAAACGCGCCCACGCTCATTTACTCAGCAAATATCTATCAACTCAACCACTTCAATCTTACCAGCACGACAAAGCCAACGCACATCGAAATCACACAACCGAACCCCGTATAACCGTTCACCCGCTTCACCTTTGCGATAAGAAGGTCGGGGATCTTGTGTCAATGTCTGTGTAATCAATGCCTGGACATCAAGCTGCAAAGCAGAAGATTTAGCAACACATTGTGCCAGCGCTTCCGGACTGAATATCACAGGAAGACAATCGACAGGTGCTGATACTGCAAATCCTCCTGTAGCATCCTCTAACTTATCAGCATATGGCAGATATGGCTTAATATCCAACACTGGCGTACCATCCAGTAAATCCACTCCACCCAAATCCAGCTCGACACCGGAAGCTTCCATCCGGATATTCTCCAGCTTAACCACTGACAAGCCCAATGGGTTAGGCCTGAACATCGACCGGGTAGCAAACACTCCCAGCCGGGCATTACCGCCCAAACGAGGAGGCCTTACCGTTGGTTTCCAGCCTTTTTCTGCTGTGGCATGAAACATAAAGACCAGCCAGATATGAGAAAATTCCTCCAACCCACGCACCGCATCAGCATTTGCATAATCGGTTGATAACTTTAATACCCCTTTTGCCGCGTCAACCAACCCCGGTTGCCGTGGAATTCCAAATTTTTCTTTATAACAGGAATGCACAAACCCAATAGGCTGCATAGTCACCATACAGGTCACTCCTTTTCCCCACATTAACAACGCTTATGCGACTGACTACTCATCCCCAAACCCCCACCAGTCATCAATTTAACTTGCCCCAAACCTTTAAAACATTGATGCTTGGAAATGAACCTTTCTTGAGCGTAACCACTCAAACTAAAAGAATAACACTAAAGGTGGGGCACCGTGTTCAGTAAAATTATCACCTCGTTTGCAGGGCAATTATTCATCGTTCTTTTCGGCTTGGCCATTGTTTCGGCTTGCAGCATGCGACCAGCAGCTGAAACTGTACAAACAGGCGGTCTGGAAAATACACATTGGGCACTGAAAAAGCTTTCAGGCTATGAAAAAGCCATCGAACAGCCTCCTACATTAAGTTTTTCTGCAGACCGTTTAACTGGCTTCAATGGTTGCAACCGGATATTTGCCAACTATGCCACTGGCCCGGATGGATCCATTTCGGTAGGACAACCCGGTTCAACACGGATGGCTTGCCTGGGAGAGGCAGGTGATATTGAAAAACGCTTTAATGCCGCCCTCACAGAAGCACGCTTATTTGCCGTTTCCCGGGACGCACTTAATCTCATGGATGCGAAACGCAATATACTAATGGTGCTGAGTCCGAAAGCTCCGGAATAAACTGTGCAACCCTGCATTCCCCATTAGACCATAAAAAAGGCCCACAGTATGCAGGCCTTTTTTGTGGAAATTTCAGTGGCACATTAAAAACTACTGAGCCATCAGCTTTTCATACTTAAGCTGCAATTCATCCTGTGACTCTACCCGATCAGGATCATTTGGAATACAGTCTACCGGGCAAACAGCAACACATTGAGGCTCATCGAAATGCCCGACACACTCAGTACAATGATCCGGGTCAATTTCATAAATTTCATCACCTGGTGAGATTGCATTATTCGGGCACTCTGGCTCACAAACATCACAGTTGATACATTCGTCGGTTATCATCAATGCCATTGCATCGAACTCCCTGTCAAAATTCAGATGCGCTGATTCTAGCAACAGAAGTCACATAAGCAAATGACCTGAGTTGAGAGAGTCTATTCCAGACTGATATTACATTTACAGAAACAACAAGCATCCAACGATTACCTAACGAACAAGCAGCTTCAGCGCTGAATCAAATCCTCATCATCAGATATGTTTATTTTTTCCTGTAATGCTTTTAACACCTTCTCAGACACAAACCGGGAAACATCGCCATTCAGTTTTGCGACTTCTTTCACCAGCGTCGAAGAAACAAAAGAGTAGCTTTCCCCAGGCATCAGAAAAACCGACTCCACATCCGGAGCCAGGCTACGATTCATACTGGCAAGCTGGAATTCAAACTCAAAGTCTGACACAGCACGCATCCCTCTGATTAACAGCCGGGCATCATGCTCACGGGCAAAATCCACCAACAGACCGCTAAACCCAATAACCTCAACTGAATGACTCAGATCATTGTCATGAATCGCATCGCGAATCAATTGAACACGTTCTTCTAAAGTAAACAGAGGTTGTTTCTTGGGATTCGCAGCCACACCCACCACGATATGGCTGCATAACCGACAGGCCCGTTTGATCAAGTCAAGGTGTCCGTTGGTTAACGGGTCAAAAGTGCCGGGGTATACCGCTGTCAGTTCCATTAAAGTCCACCAATCTTAAGATTTGCCCTGCACTTTTATCATTTACCCGTGCAGTGCACAATCTTTCTGAGTGAGTAGACTTATCGTTAGCTCACCAGAGGAAGTAATCAGGAAGCTAAACGACGGCGACTGGGTCGCAACACACCGCCAGCATAATCAAACCGCTTTACCTCTCTGGCCTGGGCATCCGGCTGATACTGATCAACCCGAAAGGAGCTGCCTCCACGAAGCATAACAATATTGTTGTCCTGCATTCTTAACTGTAAATTGGCGCCGCGAACGGTACTCACCACATCGCCTGCAAATATTGGGTCGCCCCGCTTTAAAATCCGCATATCTTCGCCGGAACGATTGGCAGTAACTTTGCCTCGTTTAGACAAAACCGCCCCAATCTGAGGTGAATCCACAAGCTGTTGCTGTCCCATAATCAAACTCCTTTTGTTAATGGTTCCGTAACTACTAAGCATAGAACAACTGCCGGGACTTACCGAATAACAGGAGAGGAAACGTTGAAAAAAATTCCCCGGCGGTCTGTGTTATCCTGAATACAGCAGCCGTCACATAAGGACTTGGACAGCAATAGCGCAGAAATCGTACCAAAAAACTGCCATAATATTTTTTATCAGGCACAAACTCAGCAGAAGAGAGCAAGCATGTTAAGTGATATCCCTCTGTTTCAGGATTTACGTGAAGAACAACTAGAGTTTCTTATTACCCTGACCCATCGGTTTACCTATCCCAAAAACAGCATCCTCCTCAATCAGGGCGAACGGAGCAATTCATTGTTTGTTGTGCTTGACGGCCGGTTAAAAGTCACCGCAATCGGCTCTGAAGGCAGGCAAACTCTGCTCGCTTTTCTTGGCCCGGGCGATTTTGTCGGCGAATTAAGCTTACTTGATGATGGGCCACGCTCGGCAACAGTCCAGGCTGTGGAAGATACTCAAACCCTGTTAGTCACTCAGGATGTCTTTCATCGCTTTGTTGAGTCATTCCCGGAAACATTGCTGCCAATGCTGAGAATGATGGCTACCCGTTTACGGGCACTGGATGAGACCGTCTGCTCATTATCAACATTGGACGTTTATGGCAGGGTAGCCAGAATTATGCTGCAGCAAGCCGTTGAGAAAGACGATGTCTTAGTCGTACCGCGCATGACACATCAGGAGATTGCAGAAATGGTCGGCTCGTCCCGTGAAATGGTAAGTCGCATCATGAAGGATCTGCGTCAGGGTGGTTACATCCGCATTGACAGCAAAAGACGCATTCTGATTGAGAAGAAACTGCCGGCACGCTGGTAATCAACCGCGAGCCAACAGCTTATCCAATACTACCGCTGATCTACTACAGCGGCAGTATTTGTTCACCACGCATCAGGTCGTCAACGCTTTCCCGTTGACGCACGATATGCACCTGATCGCCATCCACCATGATTTCAGCCACGCGAGGTCGCGAATTATAGTTAGACGACATTGTAAAACCATAGGCACCGGACGAACGTACGGCAAGCAAATCACCTTCCTGTAAATTCAAATCACGATCTTTGCCCAGAAAATCCCCGGTCTCACAAATAGGCCCAACAATGTCATAAGCTCGCGCATCACCCTCACGGGGTTTCACCGGGATAATTGCCTGCCAGGCTGAATATAATGACGGCCGAATCAAATCATTCATCGCAGCATCGACAACTGCAAAATTCTTATGTTCCGCATGCTTTAGGTATTCGACCTCTGTCAGCAAAATACCGGCATTTGCAGCAATGGCCCGCCCCGGCTCAATCATGATCTCATAACTTTTCAGGCGTTCATCACGAAACAATTGCTGCATATACTCTGCAGGCTCAGGCGGCTGATCATTCTGGTAATTAACACCTAAACCGCCACCAACATCGAGATGGTGAATATCAATACCATGAGCCTTTAGCTTCTCCGCCAACCCTAACAAACGCTCCAAAGCGTCGATAAAAGGTTCCAGCGTCAACAATTGAGAGCCGATGTGACAATCGATGCCCTGCACATCAATATTCGGCATATCTGCTGCCCGCAGATACACATCCTCTGCAACAGCGATATCGATGCCAAATTTATTTTCTTTCAGACCAGTTGATATATAAGGGTGGGTCTGAGCATCAACGTCCGGGTTTACCCGAATTGAAACCGGCGCCACCTTATCCATTTCTGCAGCGATACGCTGGATCCGTTCCAGCTCTGCTTCAGATTCGATATTAAAACAACGAATTCCTGTGTTAAGTGCAAAACGAATTTCACTGCTTTTTTTACCGACTCCGGAAAAAACGATCTTATGAGGTTCACCACCAGCCCGCAAAACCCGCTCCAGCTCACCCTGAGACACGATATCAAAGCCGGAACCCAAGCGGGCAAACAGGTTTAACAACCCCAGATTCGAATTCGCTTTTACCGCGTAACAAACCAGATGTTCCTGCTCGCCAAAAGCGTCATTAAAAGCATGCCAATGGCGCTCAAGCGTTGCCCGCGAATAAACGTAGCAAGGTGTACCATGCATACGGGCAATATCGGCCAAAGCAACATCTTCGGCATATAACTGTCCATCCCGATAATTGAAATGATCCATTGTTTTGTTAGCTCCCGCGTATTTCGGCCCGTATTAATTCCGGCACATAAGACAAACTGTCTTTCTCTGGTTTTCTATCAACATCATCAGGCAATACCAACGGCCCTTTATTGCCACAAGCACTCAACAGAACTCCCAGCATAGCCAGTATCAGTATTTTACATTTCATAGGGCAATTTTCCTGATTGATATGTGATCATACAGACCCTGTTAGCAGTCCGCACCCCTTATACACAAGCACACTTTACATTTACGGTGTAAATATATTCAACACACTGAGTACAATAATCATTTTGGGATAGACATACCAGCTACTCAATCATCTTATTACGGACAAAGTATTAAATTTCAGCAGAGTGGATATTGGAATGGATGCAAGGATCATGACACCAAAAAGAAACGGGAGATAGTAATGCCTATCTCCCGTCACAGCTACCCCAGACTCCTGATTATCTGAGTTCTTTCGCCTTTGTTTACCGTTGCTGGCTTTACAACGTGACAGATACTTAAATCTGTTTTTCTTGTCTGTCTGAGTAGTATTTGTATCTCAAAACCCACACCTGATTCAATTCCATAGCCGGTTTTCGGTGTCACTGCGGAGATAAACGTAACTTATCCGCAAAATGACAGTGATTCATATGCATTGCCCTCATGTTACTATGCCACATTGCCAGCAAATTGTTATGAGCTATGCCAAGCACGCAAACACAAGAAATAGAATATTACCTGGTTGGTGGCGCCGTCAGAGATAAATTACTTGGCCTGCCCGTCAAGGATCTGGATTGGGTCGTCACCGGTGCCACTCCCGAAATAATGCAACAAAAAGGCTTCCGCTCTGTTGGCAAAGATTTCCCTGTGTTCCTACACCCAAAAACACAAGAAGAGTATGCCCTTGCCCGTACTGAACGCAAAGTGGCTGCCGGTTATCAGGGTTTCCAGTTCCATGCCGCACCAGATGTGACATTGAAACAGGATTTGTCCCGCCGGGACTTAACGATTAACGCACTGGCAGAAGATAAAAACGGGCAAGTAATCGATTATTATGGTGGCAGGGCTGACCTGGAGCAAAAGATCCTTCGCCATGTTTCCCCGGCCTTCTCCGAAGATCCGGTCAGAATTCTGCGCATCGCCCGTTTTGCTGCGCGCTATGCACAGCTGGGATTTACCATTGCCGCTGAAACCATGGATTTAATGCAGGATATGGTGACTCAGGGAGAAGTCGATGCACTGGTTCCTGAACGGGTCTGGCAGGAAACCCTGCGGGCGCTGGGAGAAAAATCGCCACAACGTTTTATTGAAGTATTGCGTGCATGCGGGGCGCTTCAGGTTTTATTCCCGGAAGTGGACTGTTTATTTGGCATCCCACAGACAAAAATCCACCACCCTGAAGTCGATACCGGCATCCATACCTTATTGGTATTAGCACGTGCCGCTGAGCTGAGCGAGGATAGTTGTATTCGTTACGCTGCACTCACACATGATCTCGGCAAAGGCCTGACCCCGAAAGAGGAATGGCCCCGGCATATTGGACATGAAGAAAAAGGCGTTGAACTGGTCACCAGACTTAGTCAGCGTTACAAAGTACCGAATCAATTCCGGCAGTTGGCAGAAATCAATTCCCGGCAACACCTACGCATACATCGCGCTCTGGAGTTAAACCCGAAAACCATCGTCAAACTGTTCAGTGAGACGGATGCTTTTCGCCGCCCCGAACGGTTCCAACAACTGTTGATTGCCTGTCAAGCCGATGCCCAGGGGCGCACTGGCATGGAAAACCGTCCTTATCCTCAAGCGAACTATTTGCTGGGTATGTTGGGCGTTTGCCAGCAAATTGATGTGCAGACAATCATCCGGGATGGGTTTACAGGCCCGCAAATCAAAGAACAGCTACACCGGCTTAGAATTTCCGCCGTCAAACAATTCAAAAAAAATTTCACCCCTGACCCATCTGTGGCCACTTGATAAGGCGCTGCAATGACCACATTATGGATTTAATAAAATGTCGCATCGCAATTTGTAACAGGCGAGCTGTAACTTAAACTTCAGGGAAATATGAAGATGAAAAAAAGTGTCGATTTTTCCATTGGTCAAATCATTCATCATCGCCTGTTTGATTACCGGGGCGTCATATTCGATGTTGATGCTGATTTCCAGGGTACAGATGAATGGTATGAAAAGAATGCAAAAACCGGAGCACCCCCTAAAGACGAGCCGTGGTACCACGTACTGATTGATGATGACGGCAGAGTTGCCTACGTTGCACAGCGCAATATTGAAGTTGACCAGACGAAAGACCCTATTGACCACCCACTATTATCTAACTTTTTTGCTGGTTACGAAGAAGGTCAATACCAGTCACGTAACCTTTTAAACTAAAAATTTCAGAACAATGTCTTCGCCAGCCAGAGACGAAACTTTAACCCCCAACCAGAAGTCAGCCCAACCTCTCTGAACCGGATACGCCCTTCCCCATCAAGTACAAAGCTGGTGGGGACACCGCTAACACCATACTCCTGCGCCAGCTCACCATCATTATCAACAATGGTCACCCAATCCGTAATATTCTCGCGCTCCATATAACGCTGAACAGCCTCAGCTTCACCGGAATGGTAAGCTATCGTCACCAGCTTCCAGTCCTTAGCAAGCTCAGATAATCCTGACTGCTGAAAATCACAGGTTGAACAAACCGATGACCAGAAGTGCAATAACAACGGCTTACCTTTAAATTCTTCCAGTGAAATCTGCTCGCCCTGAACAGTAATTTCATCTATCTCCGGGGCGCTACCACTAACAAGTGATCGCTGTTGCCAACCCCGTATGGCAAATACAATAGCCAGAATAATAAACAGCTCAAACAGCCATATCAGCCAACGGCGTTTTTTGCGCCCGGCTCCCGCCTTATTGCTCATTGAACTTATTTTCCATCAACCCAAAACGCAAGCAGGGCGATAGTCTTTAACTACCGCCCTGCCGGGGATTATGACCGAAATTTAAAATTAAGCAAATAAGCGATCAACAATCAAACGCATGACTAAATCTAATCGCTTTTATTGTCATCCAGAACGTTAATATTTACCCGTGCTTCCGCTTCGTTACCATGCTGATCACGTACCCGATACACAAAATAGTGATCCTCACAGTAGCCACTGCGCAGGGTATAATTAACCGATTTACCATCCGAACTCACTGACGCTGACCCAAAGCGTGGAGCGACTGTAATAGCGATAATTTCCAGTCCATCACCAGAGTCATTGTCCAGTACGCTCAGATTCCTGGTCACTGTGTCATTGGAGTAGAAACTGTAAGCATCACCGGGAATCTCCCCCTGAGTACCATCGTCAGTCAGTTTCATCGAGGAATCGCCGCCGCCATCAGTCACACCTGGCAGATTAATTGTCACCGTCGCAGGATTACTGACATTGCCATCAGCATCTACCAGCACATAAGTAAAGGTATCTACACCAACAGCTTCATTGTTAGGCTGATAAACAACATGACCAGTATCAATATTCCCGGAGCCATCAACATTCTGAATACTACCCAAGGCCGGATGACTCATGATTCTGATGCTTACTGAACCCTCAAATGTATCATTACTCAGCACATCAAGATTTACCTGCGCCTTATCGTCGAGATCATCCGGGGCTACAGTGTAGCTATCATCTGCTGGAACAAAGGTTGCGTCACCATTATCTAACACATTAATGGTCACAGTAGCCGTTGCTGTTTCACCGTTATTATCAGTAATTGTATAGTTAAAGGTATCTGTTCCGGTGTAACCAGACGCAGGGGTGTACACTAACAAACCATCTTCAGAAACAATCGAACCACCATCAGTACTGGTCTCATCAAACGATTCAATAGTAATGGTGTCACCATCTGAGTCAGAATCATTCGCCAAAACATTCAATGATACCGGCGTATCGATCTTAGTGTTTTCACTGTCATCAACAGCAACCAAACCCGCACCACCAGCTCTTTCTACCGTAATCGTTACAGTGGCATTCGCCTGATTGCCATTACCATCAGTGATGGTATAAACAAAGCTATCCTCACCGGTAAAGTCCTGAGCGGGTGTAAAAATCAGCTTTCCATCCTGCTCAGTAATACTGCCACCATTCTCGGAGTTATCGGCATAGCCCAGGATAGTCACAATATCACCGTCGGTATCCGTATCATTCGCCAATACATCAATCATGACCTGCGTATTCACTTCAGTAGTTGCCTGGTCATTTGCAGCAACCAGGGTTGAAGCGCTCCCACCGACCACAACAGTAACTGTAGCCGTACGCACATTGCCATTGCCATCAGTCGCGGTATAGGTAAACGTATCTGTACCAGTGAAGTCAGCCGCCGGAGTATAAACCAACTTCTGAGTCTCAGCCTGTACAGTCACAGTACCACCCTGGGATGAAGTACTATCGTGATTGGAAACCGACAAACGATCACCATCAGGATCAGAATCATTGCTCAGCACATCAATCATAATCGCTTCATTGATTGCTGTTTCCGCATGATCATCCACGACAACCGGAGCAGAGTTGCCATCGCTGGTTACGGCATCAGCACCTAACGTACGATAAGTATCAATACTTTGTTTATATTGAATATTATTGCGCAACGCCTGGCCTACCCAGGTTGGCGGTGAGTCAATCAGCTCTTTACGCCAAACCACGCGTGGTTCACTGATAACGCGTACTTTTTCTTCAATATCATAACCCTGCTCAATAACCTCGTCTTTATAGTTATTCTGATAAGCAACGTATTCGATATCGACACGACGGTTTTTATGCCGTGTTGCATCTGTATTAGGGTATTTAGGCTGTGTCTCTCCCAAGCCAACAGCCATCAACTCATTGGGATTAAAACCATTTGATGCCATAAAATTACGTACCTGAGCAGCACGCTGTTCGGATAATGTCTGATTCGCCTGGTGAGAGCCTAAATCACAGGTGTTACCTACAACACGAATACGGCCGTGGTGGCCGGTCTGGCGAATGCGGGCAATCATTGTACGTAAACGTTGTTGTGCCTCACCAGTCAGGTGGTGATCGCCTTTCTTAAAGAAGGTATCCGCCTCCAACTCCATTGTATGTTTAACCAACTTACGCTCAACTTTTGGCGGACGTTTTTTCTTAACTTTAACAACTTCCGTCTTACCCGGAATTTCCACTCTGACACGACGATATTGCTCATCAGAGGCAAACAAACCGGCACCACCAAAATCATAACGGTAGCTGACGTTACCACTGATATCAGCTTCATGCTTATCACCAGCGTAGCCACCGTTTTTCTTACTCACTTCGATGTTCGCACCAATACTGTGCGGTGAGTCAGGGAAGAATTTTTCCACGCCACCGGATACACTTAACTGCGAAGGCGTATCTTCACTGCTGGCCTGTTCCGTACCCCACTCATAATCAAGACCGCCCTGAATACGCATCAGATGATCTCCCATGAATGCACCCACACGGCCACCGACACCATAGTCATAGGCCTTTTCATAGACGTGTTCATTTTTCTCTGAATAACCGGCATGGCGTCGATCCGACAGCCCTTTACTAACATGGCCAGACCAGAACATATTCTCCTGCTCCTGTCCGTAACCAGCTGTTACTTTCTTATCCTGCGCCTCATTTTGGTCATAAGCACCAAACACCTTATTCACATGTACAGGGCGACCTGCCTCATCACGTGTCACCCAATGGTGATTTACTTTTGCACCGGCACCGGTAATAATTTCTTCGTGTTTATCCTCATCGGCCATTGGATTAAGTCCCAACCAGCCCTGGCCACTGGTAACAGAGTCCTGACTCTCCATAAAGACATGACTACCGTCAATGCGCCCCTTAAACTCAGTATCGAAACCCACGCCTATGCGTGTATTTCCACCCACATAATTCATGCTGGTGCTATTAATTGCTTGTGCATCATCAAGAAAGCCATCTTCTTCGGCAGAAAGAGCAACTGCCTGATCAGTAGCAGATGGCATAGTCTCATTTCCGACACCGCCAAACCCGCCTGCTAAAACAGTTGCAGAGGAAAACAGGACAGGAAGCAAAATCCACCGATAGGATATGCTCTTCTTATTATTCATAGCCTTTCTCTCTATTGTTATTATTTTTGTTATTAGTCAGTTTTAAAGACTTTTACGCAGCAAGTATATGTTTAAGCAAAAGATAACTTCATATCATTCCGACGAACGTTATTTTTCTGTACCCCCCGTATTCCTGATACGGGCAACTGACGATTTGGCCACAATTTGTTACCATGCACCTGACGTCGGCAACTGTATGTTTTATAATAGTGAACGTTCTGTCCGAACAGGACGACCATAAAAATGTACAAACAAGATTTTTTCAACTACGGTGAGTTACGGCCATATGATAAGACTGTTACAGCTGATCCCTCTCTTCGGCGTACTCTTGTTTGCCTACTGGTTTTTTGTTGTCATTGATTTTTTTCCCTATCATCTGAATACCGTCCTTTATAGCTTCCAACTACCATCCGGGGCTATCTGGAAGCCTACCTGGGGTGACCTGATGGTCATGGCAGGGGTAATTACTCTGTATTTTGAATTATTCAAGGCGACACGAACAACAGAAGCCAGTATATTTGATCACCTATTGTCCACCTTCGTACTTATCGGCTACCTGGTAGTTTGGTTGATATATCCGTGGGGTGGAAATTCAGTATTTCTGATATTGTCGGCCATGTCTTTTCTTGATGTTATCGCAGGCTTCACTATTACGATTTCATCTGCACGCAGAGATCTGGCACTCGGCGCAAACGTTTAATGACAATAAAACCGATACAATTTGAGGATATCCACTATGCGTAAAGTATCAATGGGACTGGCGCTGATAACGGTGTTATCAGCGGCAGCCGTGGCAGAAACACAAAGGCTGGATCAGTCAGGGATAGCCCTCGACTCAGCAACAATGCCTGACACAAGCCAGATGCCGATGCCTGCAGACGGATATTTTCCGGGCAACATGCCAATGATGCCCATGCCGTTACAGGAATGGGGCATGATGCCGCAGCCTTTCCCACAAGGCGGCATGATGATGCCGATGATGGGTGGCGAAGCCGGGTTTGCCATGCCAATGGATGGCATGATGATGGGACAGGGCATGGGCTTTATGCCACAGTTTATGCCGCCTCCGGGCATGGAAATGATGCCTCCCCCCGGTTATCCGATGACAAATCAGGCGCATATGCAACCGATGCCTGGCAATGGGCAAGATGTTCCTTTGCCACAAATGGATAGTATGGGTATGCAACCCGGCATGATGGATCCAATGATGATGCCGGAGGTATTACCTCCAATTACCGTCATGATGCCCGTCTTCCCGGATGAAGAAACAGAACAACAAATTGAAGACCAGCAACAAACCATTGAGGATCTTGAAAAAAGACTGACAGAAGTCAGCGATGATAGTAATGCAACCGCCAATGCCTTACAGGAACAATTAACCTCCAGTCAGGACGAGTTATCGGTATTGGAAGCTCAGGTTGCTGATATTGAAGCAGCAAGAACTATGCTGCAGGAAAAGCTGGCTGCCAGTAAACAAGCATTGGCCGACCTGCAAGAAGAAGCACGTGGTGTTGAGCAGGAAAATACAGCGCTGAATCAGCAAATTAAAGACTTAACGGCTCAGGTTGAAACCATTCCTCAACTATCCAG
>JBMZDK010000072.1:0-15879 GCA_049614265.1 Thiolinea sp. | reverse complement strand
TCTCCAGCGTCATTTCATCCAGAGGATTAGTAATCACAATCACAATAGCATTGGGAGCGTGTGCTGCAATCGCTTCACCAGTGCTATGGATAATGCGCTTATTAATATCAATCAGGTCAGCCCTTGTCATACCGGGGCTGCGTGCCCGGCCGGCACTGACGACAACAATATCTGCGCCCGCAACCAGCGATAATGAGGTGCCACCTTCTGTCCGGCTGCGTGAACGACTTACCCCCGCTGCATGATTCAAGTCCAGTGCTGTTGATGTTGCCACGCCCGGTGCAATATCAATCAGGCTGATTTGCTCCGCTATATCCAGATTGGCGGCAAGATGACCAATATTAGTGCCTACACCACCCGCGCCAACTAAAGCTAATTTGCCAATGCGGGTCGGGGTACGGGCAGTCACCCGTTTTGGTGGCGCCCAGCGTGGGCTGCGTCGCCATAATGCTCGTCGGGCTGCTGTTGCGCCATCGGTGACTGGTGGTACCGGGCGTTCAAACGGGCCTTGTTCCAGACGTATCCCCAGCCGCTCTGCCATTTCCTGTGCTTCAGTGGTGACAATATCACCGGGCAGAATCTCCACCCGACGTCGCGAACGATCACGGGCTTCAATAATTTGTTCGGCGGCGATTAAACGGCGAGCCATGGTTTTTCTCCGGTTAAAGGCTAGGGGCGAATATCTACTCTTCTGGCTACACAGTAATTGTGTATCTTTTTGGTGTTCTCAACGTACACAGAAACCTTCTTATCCAAAGCAAGTGCAACCAAAGCCGTAGTATACGCTCTATTTCCTTCGCCCGGATCACTGAATGTAGCATTGCAATCAAGACTTACCCAGCCATTGTTAGGGCAGCCATTCGAAATATTTGTCGATAGCTTGATCATGCAACCGCCATAAAAGCCAGTCTCAGTAAGGGTGCGAGTGATTTTCCCTGTTCTCCAGAATGCGGCAGACCAGGCATTAGATGAAATGCTCAATATAATCAGGCTGATAAATAATACCAGGCATCTTTTAGTAATCTTCACTAGGGTATTTCCTTTTCGGTTTTAGGTTATTCAAGATCAGCATTTAGGTGATTCATGCTAGTAGTGTTGGTATATGATTTCGTTGTGTCGTTAGTTTCAAAATCGTCAGGATGTTTATAGGGTATGCCTTCTGAGGTTATGGCTTGTATCATTTCCGGAATATAAGACTGTATCGGATAATCTGCTAAAGTTTCTGCATGCAAGTCACTATTGTTTTTAGTGCTCTCTGGTAAGTTGTCATGCAATAATTCAATTGTCTTTAAATCATCAGGAATCACAGCTGTATTTGGTATGGTGGGTGGTAACGCATTATGCTTAACATCGTCGATTTGCTGCATCTGTTGCGAATACAATTCATCTGGTGTGGGAATTTTTTCTGTAGGTGCTATTTTTCTGTTGAGTGAGGTTTTTGCATGTGAACTGCCTGTGTTGTCTATGTTCAGTAGATAGTTGATCAGGACGGAAAGTGCACCTTCCATATTTCGGACAGGTAGCCACCAGGGGGATTGTACGGTTTCTTGAAATGTCATGGCAGCATCGTATTTTGGTGCATCAGTACGTGCTTGTTGCAGAGATTCTTTAATGCCCCAACTACCATATTGATAGTATGACTGTGGTTGTGTATATAAGGCAAACAGTGCTGTTCCCTGATCAGCTAACATATGCCAGCCATTTAGTAAATCAAGATAACGCTGTTTCATACGAGCATCCCGATTGGCCTCAAAAAACAGCGATCTTAACCTTTCATTATTAGCAGCATTTTCAAATGGATCGGATAGGGTTGGAAAACTGCCGGTTATTACCAGATTTTGCCCACCTTCGTAAGCTAATAAATTGATACTATTATTATTGGCAATCTCTGCATGCTTTTCTATCTGGCGTAAAATTCCTTTCAGCCCGTTTGGGGCGGGTTCCCAATCAATAGCCGCAAAAACATCATCCACTGTCTGTACATTTGGCAATAACATCGGAGCACTGGCACAGGCATATTCGGCCACAATACAGCCAGAGAAATAAGGGGCGATGGCAAGAGCATCGACTTTTAGGTTTTGTGCTGCATTTTGAAAGGCCAGAAGTTCTCTTGATAGTATGGTATCCCCTTGGAAACCAGAGAGGGTACGAACAAAACGGTCAGTGTTTCCAAAAGCATTTTCCCATAGATCAAAAACTTCTACTGACCGTTTAGAATAGTATCGTAGTCTGGCGAAATAATTTTCATCTCTGTTTGAGCTGCCCTGAAAACCAGTGGGAACGGTATTAAACCCTTGTTCAATACCTTTTATTTGTGCATAGTGAAAACCAATAAATCCACTGTTCCAGGTCTCATTAGAATATTCCAGATAAATCTGTAGATCTGAACTGAGATTTTGATAGACATACTCAGCAAAACGGCTGATATAGTCATTACTGGCAGCGTGATGTATATTAAACCATGGATTTACATTTAATTGGTTGACCAACTCCACTGCTACTTCGATAGGAACGCCTTGTCTCGGAACGGGGTTAGTGACATAGGATTCAGTTGATAGTGATGTTTTTGCAGAGCCACCCCAGGCAGCATCACTGAGTTGAGGTCGGTTTCCCCATGTTATCTCATGGGTAATACATGATGTAATTAATTGGCCGGGATTATCTCCATCCAGACAATGTGACCTGCCTGGGCTGGCAGCAAGTAAATTCATCAATCGTATTGTATTAAAATCCTTCATAAAGTTGAGGTAATCAGGATTAAAGACAATCTGGTTACGATCATTTTTCAGCTTATCCACAAATGATTGATAGGGCTGATTCTCAGAGCAAGATGAAGCATTTGTTACTCGTATATGGGTATTGGTACCACATATCCCCCCTGGCATGATTAACCGGATATTTTTAACATAGTTACCTTCTCCCTCTGAGATGCCAGTAATGACAATATTAATTTGTTGAGTAGAGGGGCTTATGGTCACTGTACGCCCCTGGTAGCCTTCACTCAGTAATGTTGTCGGTAGAGGGTTAATGGTGACGTTGCTTCCAAAGCCGACTTCCCCGCTACCTTCGTAAAGCATAATGTAGTCCCCATAGGGAATAGAGTTGGCCGGAATATTTTGCATCATATAAGTGCGGGCAACTCCATCGGTAGCAATACTGGTTGGCCAGCCGTATTCATCTACGGTAATACCAGTTGATAATTCCTGGAACGGGCGAGCTGTACGAAATAGATCAACAAACATCAAGGCATCACCTACCGTAGCTCCTTCTGGTTGTGCTGCTTCAGTGTTTATGCCTAATGAAGGCGAGAATATTGCGTTGTCCCTTGCCTGTCTGGTTGGTTGTGCTGGTGAACGTTGATCTGTTTGATCGAAAGTGGATTCTTCTTCAGGCCCACAGCCAATCAGCATAAAAATAGAGAGACAACAAATGACAAGGTTGGAGATAAGAAAAACTTTACGCTTCAGAATGCCCACTATACGTCCTGCCCATAGTAAATTTTGTCAATTAACTCATAATGCCAATAAATGCTTTATAATATTTTGGCAAAAATCAAAATTATGGTTGAATTTTATTCGTGGTATTATTTTATAATAATTTAGTGGGGCGCACTGTGCAAATGTGTTTTTCCTGAGTTTTTTATTATCTCGTGAACGAAATACTGCCGGCTTCCAAGCGTGTTAAAGTATTAATTATGGGTGTTTGTAATATGTAAGTGACTGTTAGTCGTTTGTAACACCTTCTACATTCTCAATTGCCTGCACTGCCGCTTCAATAGCAGTCTTTACATTCTCTTCATCACCACAGATAAACAAGCGGCCAAAACGTCCAACCGCACGCACCTCAACAATATCAATATCCGCTGATTTTTCGGCTTCATTAGTGGCAATTGCGATATAAGCAGCTGGTGCACATTCCACTATGCCTACAGTCTGTCCCGGTACAATCAGGGAGCCTTTGCGCCACTTATTTAGCAGCTGTGCCTGATAGGGTTCTATGCTGGTAATAATCTGGGTGGAAGCCATTGTTGGCTTAATGCGGTCGGACAAAGACTGACCTAGCTCAGCCAGAATGGCCTCCCGTGCTGCAGTGACTTCTGCATTGGAGTGTGAACGCAGGATAAAAAAACCGAACTCGCGCTCAACGATCTGTGAGGTGGTTTCCACTGAGCTGGCTTTTAATGCGCGATCGATTAGCGTGAAAACACCATTCCCTGGTGCAAACTCACCGATGAGCACTGTGTCGCCAGCCATTGGAATGGAACCTTGTACGGTTGCACCGTTGTAGGCGGCGAATTTGGGCTGTAGATTGTCAATCTGTAACAAAGCGCGGATCGTGATTGCCATAAATGAAATCCTAAAATTTTTATCTGGAAACTACCCGGAAATAGTTACGCAACATTACCGGCTTGCGGAGTACCGATCACTCCCCATAAACCTCATAAATATCCCGCCATGGCCGGTTTTCATAAGCCACTCGCTTAATATTAATCAGGTGCAGCGCCGTTACATTATCTGAGGTAATCGAACCTGACCACGTGCCTGTGCCCAGCATAAAACTCGGCTCCAGATCAGTCGAAAAGCCCATGCCACCCATGATCGCAGGTGTATTCGCTAGCACCCGGCCCACCGGAATACGTGAAAATTCCGACACTATTTGCGGATCATTGGAATGCACTACTGCCGAATGGCCCCAGCCTTCAAAGCGGGCGATACTATCCGCCAGTTTCAAACCCTGCTCACTATCGCGCGCTTCATAAAACGCGAGAACCGGATTCAGTTTTTCTGCTGAAAGCGGGCGCTGCCAGCCAATTTCTGTTTCCTCTGACACTAAGCAACGTGTACGTGGTGGAATCGAAAAGCCTGCCTTATCTGCTAATACCTGTGGGCTTTGTCCAACGTGATTCGGATTCATCGCCTGTTTGCCGGAGAAAATCACTTTTGCCAGTCGATCTGCTTCCGCCACAGTACAAAAATACGCGCCTTTCAGCTTTAACTGATGCCGCAGTTCACGCGCAATCTTTTGATCCGCAATCACTGCCTGTTCTGACACACAGGCTGTACCATAGTCAAATGACTTCGAAGTAACGATCATCTCCGCCACTTCGTCCAGCTCATGCGATTTGGAAGCATGTACATAACACGGCACATTACCTGCACCTACCGCCAGGGTTGGTTTGCCGGATGAGTATGCGGCTTTCACCATTGCCGGACCACCTGTTGCCATCACAATGGAAGTGCGGCGATGCTTCATGAGTTCGGCGGTGCCTTCCAGTGTGACCTGATCCAGACACTGAATCAGTCCTTTCGGCGCGCCCATTTGCTCGGCCACATCGGCCATAATCTTGATGGTTTCCTGCCCGGAACGGATGCCACGCGGATGTGGTGCACACACGATGGCATTCCCGGCTTTTACTGCTGATAACACCTTGTAAATAATAGTTGAGGTCGGGTTGGTGACTGGAATCAGCGCAGCTACCACGCCCATTGGCACGCCAATCGCGGCGATCTTAGCGCGGTCATCGCGCCATAACACACCCAATGTAGTCACATCGCGTAAATAATCTGCCACTGAAAGGGCATTAAACAGGTTCTTAACCCGCTTATCTGTCACATTGCCGTAGCCGGTTTCCTCAACCGCCAGCTCACCCAACCGTTTAGCTTCCGGTTCGATTGCCCGCGCCATCGCTTGTACAATGTCATCAATCTGTTGTGGATCAGTGTCGAGAAAACGGTTATAGGCGTCCCAGGCTTTTTCTGTCGCCCGCCGTGCGCTGGCAATGGATTGCAGGTCTTTATCCATGGGGGCCTCCGCTTGTATTGCCTGATGATTGTCCGCTGACAATACGATCTATCACCCTGCGTGCATCATCAATATTGTCAGCACGAACACCCATCGTATCCAACCGCCGTCCGGCGCTCTGTAAGTCGCCGTCGAGTAAGGTAGAGCCAAGCTGGATCATGGATTGAGTCAGCGGTGTCGCAACACCGGCTAATTCTGCGGCTGATACCAGTGGCGAGAGTGAGCCAATAATCGCGGAGCGCAACATGACGTGGCTTTGTGCCGTGTCTGGTACAGTACGCATGCCTTCGCCTTGCGCCGTACCGGCATACTGATCCAACAACGTATCCACATCCGGTAAATCCCGTACACCGTAAGCTTGTGCGGTGCGACAACGTTCCTGCCATAGCCCGGCAATCATGCTGATATGCCCATCGCCCAGTAAGTTACGGAAATTGTGATTTTCTGCCAGCGGTACACCACCATAGGGAACCTCTGGCCCACCTGCAGGTAAGGCGCACCCACCCAGTAACAGGGCAGGTGCATCCACGACGGAGGAGCCATCATGAAAACCAGTATGTAAACAGGAATGCTGCGGTGTAAGGTTTGGGAATATCGTTGCCAGGCCGATGAGTACGTTTTTGTTCTTTGCCGGTAAGCAGGCTGCAGCAACATTTGACCGGCGTGATAAATGCAGCACCCCATTTTGCTCATTGACCCAGAACGGTAAACCCGGAATATCAACCAGAGTGACTGCGGCCTGACAACCACCAACCCTCAGTAGCCACGCGACCTCAACGCAGCCGAAAGTGCGTGCATTGGGTAACACAACGACCTGTCCGTCATGCAAATGTTCAGCCAGCACCATCGCGTAGGTGCGCTGCTTATGCACCGGGCCGGTGAGAATAATGACTTCAGCGTCGGCAATAGCAGTATCCAGTTCGGCAGTGGTCTGAATCGACGGGCCGTTACTTTGGTCAACATGAAAACTGCCAATCGGGCCTTCGCCGCGCAGTGTCACCGAACCCCGGTTCCGCATTGCAGTCAGTTCCTGTCCATAGGCTGAGAACAGGCTTACATCTAAACCTGCTGCCAATGAGGCCGCTGCCAACATGCGGGCTTCCGCATCACCACCCAGAATAGCTATCTTCTGATATTTCGGTGGTTCGCTTAAGGGACGGTCATTACGGCTGTGACTCATTGCTGCCGCAAACTGTTCGAATTCTCCGGTGCTCATCGCAGGAATCAGTCAGCGGAGCCAACCAGATTACTAATCAGTGTTTCAGTCTCACTGTCCGGACGCGGAATAATGTGTACCGCTACCAGTTCACCCACTTTATTCGCCGCTGTAGCGCCCGCATCGGTGGCTGCTTTTACTGAGCCAACTTCGCCACGTACTAAAGTGGTGATCAGACCACCACCGGCTTTTTCCTGACCAATAATGCTGACATTAGCCGCTTTTACCATTGCATCGGCTGCTTCAATCGCAGCAACAATGCCACGGGTTTCAATCATACCCAGTGCAGTTTGGCCTGGGGCTGGTTTTGTTGCCATAAATTCTTGCTCCTAACAGAGGGGATTTATCTTTCAATTTTATCAACAATTGCGACAAGGCAAGCATCCACCGGCCTGCCAGCCACACTACCCACCACCCGTGCTGATGAGCCTTCAACCAGTACACACAAATCACCCACGCCAGCACCACAGGCATCCGCGGCGACAATACTCTGCGTCAGCACTTTACCGCTGGCGTTTTCAATGTCAGCAATCATGAATTTCTGTGCTGTCAGACTGCTATCCCTGACAGTGGCCGTCAACGTACTGGTGACGCGGGCGAGTCGCATTTACAGGTTCCCCATGTACCGGTCAACTTCAACCTGAGTAACCTGATTCGCCATGAATTCCAGTTCACGTTCGGCCTGTTGGGCGAGGATTTCAAAACGGTGTTCGCCAATGACTGCTTTCATAAAATCAGAACCACGCGCCAGTTCAACGGCAGTGGGCAGATCAGCCGGAATTGGTTCGGCATCTTCCAGTTCGTATGCATTGCCCAGACAAGGTTCGCCTACCTGCATATTCTGCTCAATACCATCCAGTCCGGCAGCAATTTCCGTTGCCAGAAGATAATAAGGATTGCAGTCCGCTGAGCCATCACGTTTTTCAATGCGCACTGCGTTGTCTTTGCCTTCAATAACGCGCAGGCCGACAGTACGGTTGTCATACCCCCAGGCGGTGTTAATCGGGCAGAAGGTGTAAGGCTGGCGGCGGCGGTAGGCGTTTGGTGTGGTTGAATTTGCCAGCGCCATTTCGGCCATACGTTTCTGCAGACCGGCAAGGAATGACTTACCGGTATCATTCAGTTTGCCATCCTCAGCAAAGGCATTTTTGCCGTCTTTCCATAATGAGTAATGGGTATGGAAGCCATTGCCGGATTCTTCAATGAATGGCTTGGCCATAAAAGTCGCCATATACCCCTGTGATTGGGCTAGTTCGCGCACCAGATTTTTAAACATAATAACGCGGTCGGCGGCCTGCAGTGCTTCACCGTAGCGAATGTTTACTTCAACCTGACCCGCAGCATATTCCGGGTTGGATTGTTCGATTGGAATGCCCATATCGTTGATATCGCGGCGGATAGGGCCGAGTACATGTTCCAGCTGTGCAGCACGGTCTAAGCCATAGACGCCAATACCCTGATCACGTGGTTGTTTGGTTTCCGGGTCGAGCAGGTAGAATTCCAGTTCAGTACCAACGTTGACGGTGTAGCCCATTGCTTTGGCACGTTCGACCTGAATCTGTAGGGCTTCGCGTGGATCAATCGGCACAGGATTGTGATCTTTATCAATGCCATAAGCCATGCAAAATGCAACACCTTCTTCCCATGGCACTGCAACCGGCTGAGTTAGCGGCATAAAATGCGCATCAGGATACCCATTGTCAAAATTCACATAAGGCGTATCCCAGACATCACAGGTCATATCAATCGCAAACAAGGCAGCAGACATGGCAATACCATCTTCACATACGGAGGGCCAGTGGCTCGCCGGAATGCGTTTACCACGCATAATGCCATTCATATCACCGACGCCCATAACGACGGTATGCGTGCCTTCAGGCAAAGAAAAATCTGTGCTCATTATCTCCTCCAAAAGAATGTGCGTATTTCTGTATACAGTATACAGTATCTGCTAAATTTCAAGTGTTGAATTCAGGAAATTAATATGCCTTTACTACCAGCTGTAGAAATTGAACCCCCTGTACCCGTTACCGCCAGTGTTATTTGGCTGCACGGCCTTGGTGCTGATGGCCATGACTTTGAACCGGTAGTACCTTACCTTGGTTTGCCACAGGATGCCGGGGTGCGTTTTATTTTTCCGCATGCACCGAAGATTCCGGTAACGATTAATAACGGCTATGTTATGCCTGCGTGGTACGACATTCTGGAAATGAAGCTTGATCGTAAGGTGGATGTTCAGCAGCTGGAGGCTTCGGCTGCTGCAGTGCATGCCTTTATTGAGCGTGAAATTGGTCGCGGGATTTCAAGCGAGCGTATTATTGTTGCCGGATTTTCACAGGGTGGGGCGGTTGGTTATCAGGCAGCGCTAACTTATGACAAGCCACTGGGTGGTTTATTGGCGATGTCTACTTACTTTGCTACGGCGGATTCGATTGAAGTTCATGCGGCGAATAAAGGGTTGGCGATTCGGATTATGCATGGCACAGCAGACGATGTGGTGCCGGAAAGCCTGGGGCGGAAAGCTCAAACTTTGCTGACAGAGATGGGGTATGCGCCGGAATACGCGACGTATGGCATCGAACATAGCGTAAGCATGGAGGAGCTACAGGATATTGGGAAGTATTTGCGTGAGTGGTTGGTAGATTAGTTATCCTGCTGCACTTCCGGGTGCTGCTCGCCATTACTCTGTAGGCCTGCCGCCATATTGTCGAAGAATGCCAGTGTATGGCGTTTTTCAAAATTGAGGAATGAATCCTGTTGACGACTTTCTCTATGTGCTTTTTCTTCGTCAATAATGCCTTTAGCAATGGTTAAACACCATTCGGGCACTTGCCCGGTTTCTTCACGAAAAGTGCTGTCTGCTTTGCCCTGGCTGAGGGCATCGTAGGCCTGAACCCACCAGGTTTTTACCTGCTGTAATTCCGCTTGCAGCGCAGCTTTTTCCGGTGTTTTGCCATCAATCAGCCCGGTATGAACGGCTTCGATAGTGAGTTCGCGCTCAAACTTATGCTGCATCCCCTGCAGGTAGTGTTGTTCGCAGAGGCCGTTGAGAATGGGTTTGGAGGTGCAATTGGGGGTGATGCAGGTGGTTTGGTTCGACACTGACAATGTTCCTGTGCAAAGGGTGTTTGTTGGAAAGGATTATATGCTGAATTATTGGATGCTTACAGGGTAATTCCGAAAGCAGCAATATGTCCCTTTTCATATGCAATTAACCCAACTATTGCCATTACGTATTTTTTGTATACAGTATACAAAGTCCAGTTAACCAGCAGGTCAGTCCCATGCGTAAAACCGAAGTCATTGTTGTCGGAGCCGGTATCGCCGGTAGCATGTCTGCACTCGCGCTGGTGCGGCAGGGTCATAAAGTCACCCTGATTGATCGCTGGGAACCGGGTCATTCGCGTGCTTCTTCCACCGACTATAACCGTATTATTCGTTCTATCCACGGACGTGATGAGTTCTATACGCAATGGGCAAGGGATTCTCGCTTACGCTGGCTGGAGTTACAGGAGGAAACCGGCCAGAAATTGTATTATGAGTGTGGTTCCATCATTCTGGCGACTGAGGGGCATTGCGACTGGGAGAATGCGACGGCGGAAACATTTACCAGGCTGGGGGTGCCGTTTAACCGTTTTGCACCACATGAACTGCCTGCACGGTTTCCACAGTTTGATTCATCTAATATTGCCTATGGTTTGTACGAGCCGGAATCCGGAATGATTATGGCGCATCGGGCGGTGATTACTACGGTGCAACTGTTCCGGAAGCTTGGTGGGGTGGTAAAGCGCGGCAGTGTAACCACGGATGCCAATGAAAAGCTGATGCTGGATGGTAAGCCACTGGAAGCTGATCTGATTGTGGTGGCAACCGGGCCATGGATGGGCGAGATGTATCCGCGTACGGTGAAGCCGATTACGACCGTGATTGGAGTGAATGTGCTATATACCTCAACGCCGGATGGCAGTGATCAGTTTGATCAGCATCGAATGCCGTGCTGGATTGATCATGGTGAAGGCTCATTTGGCCTGCCGTCAGTCGAGGGGAGCGGGGTGAAAGCGGCGGTGGTGATTCCGGATAAAATTGATCTGGATAATGATGAGCGTTTGATCAAGAAGGCTATGCTGGGTCGCACGCGACAGTATATTAAAAAACGCCTACCGGGTTTGGTGGGTGAAAAAGTGGTGGATTCTAAATTTAATCAGATCATTATTACGCCGGATACGCACTTTATTCTGGACTGGCATCCTGAACATAACAATGTGCTGCTGGCGGGTGGTTGTTCCGGGCATTTGTTTAAGCATGGGCCGGTGTTTGGTGAGTTTGCTGCGGGTGTCGGGACGCGGCAGTTTGGAGCGCCGGAGCGCTTTAAGCTCGGGCCACGCAAGAAATTGTCACCTAAGGAGAGTCCTTCGGGACGGTAACAGCGACTTAACGCCGCAACACCAGTAATCCGGCAGTAATGATCAGCCCCATACCTAGCAGCCCTAAATTGCTTGGCGTGGTTGCAAAAAATAAATAATCCCAGAAGGCAACAAAGACCAGATAGCTGTACTCGAAGGTGGAAATAATGGCCGGAGGGGCTGCTTTATAAGCGCCAGCCATACCCAAACTAATCGATACCAGCAGGATAGCCAGTAAGCCCAGAATCAGCCATTCTGATATACCAATGGCTGACCATTGGCCAAATATATAAGGGTAAGCCGCTGTCAGCCCATTTTCCGGTTGCCAGACTAAGAACAGCCCACTCATGACTAAACCGGCAACCAGCATCACGATGTTGAGCGATAACACCAAAGCTGTCAGCGAAGTGGATTGGCATTTTGAACGGGTGATAACATGTGCTGAGGCATAAAAGCATGCGCCAATCACTGGCAGAATTGCCCAGCTGGAAAAGGCATCCGTGCCCGGTTGCAGCAAAACGATGACACCGGTGAAGCCTGTAAAAACTGCCAGCCATCCCAACCAGCCCACGGGTTCACGAATAACAAATACTGAAAGCAGGATGATGAAAATGGGGGCGCTGTAATTTGCCGCGCCAACAGTGGACAGGCTGAGAAATGGGATTGCGGCGTAAAAAGCCATGAAAGTCAGAGTGAAAAACAATGAGCGTAATAACGGCCATTTTTGCAGTGCATCTCTTAATACATTGCGCTGGATGCCTTGTGTCCACGCCAGTAGAAACAGCAGTGGAAAGACCAGTAATGCCCTCACAGTAAAGATCTGCCACAGGGTCAGGGTATTGCTGAATAACTTGAAAATGACATCCTGCACCGAGATGGTAAACGCTGCGGCAATAATCAGGATGACCCCACGCAGGATGTGCTGAGGTCTGGTTAAATCAGCTTCAATGGCCATCGGTTTGCTCCGGTTGAAATTGCCTGTCATGATTACCTCATACTAACTGCGGAGGAATAAGGGATGGAAGACATTATCAGCTGGTCGGCGGTGGAAACGGCTGAGAAAATTCGTGAACGTGCGGTGAGTTGTACTGAGGTGGTCACCGCGCATCTTGATCATGTTGAAATCGCTAATCCGCATTTGAATGCCATTGTTGAAGTACATGCTGAAGAAGCATTGGCGCAGGCTGCTGAACAGGATAAAAACTGGCAGGCAGAGGGTTTACCACCGTTATATGGTGTACCGGTTACCACCAAAATTAATATTGATCAGACGGGTTCCTGTACCTCAAATGGCTTGCCTGCACTCAATGAGATTCCTGCTACTGCTGATTCACCGCTGGTGACTAACCTGAAGCAGGATGGGGCAATCATTATTGGCCGTACCAGTACTCCCGAGTTTTCTATCCGTTGGTTTACCTCAAACCCGATTTATGGTGTAACCAATAACCCCTGGCATCCTGATATTACACCGGGTGGTTCAAGTGGTGGGGCTGCTGCTGCAGTTGCAATGGGGATGGGGTGTATTGCTCATGGTAATGACCTTGGCGGTTCGCTGCGTTATCCGGCTTATTGTTGCGGCGTAGCGACGATCCGGCCTTCTATTGGCAGGGTTGCAGCAGGCAATCCCTCAGCGGGTGTCGGTGCTGAGCGTCCGCCGATTACGCAAACTATGTCAGTACAGGGGCCGATTGCGCGTACGGTTGCTGATGTGCGCCTGGGGTTGAATAGTATGGCGCGGCGTTCGGCTTATGACCCGTTATGGACCAATGCGACCAGTGGACGTGGTAAACAGGCTCCCTGGAAAATCGGTTGGTTTGTCGATGCTTTTGGTGATGGTGTTGAAACTGAAGTGGATCATGCCACCCGGAAGGCTGTGAATGCGCTGGAAGCTGCCGGTCATAAATTAGTGGAGATGCCCGCGCCAAATGCAGTGGAAGCGGTGAATGTCTGGGGTAATTTGTTGTTTGCGGAAACCAGTTTGTTGGGTGAGGCGGCAATGCGCGAGATGGGCAGCCCTGAAGTGGTTCGTGTATTTGAGGGATACCGCAGTTGTTTTGAAGCACTGGATCTGAAAGGCTTTCTGGAAAATATGCAGGCGCGTAATCGCTTGCAGCGTATCTGGAATGAAATGTTTGAGGATATCGACGTGTTCCTGCTTCCGGTATCAGGTCAGAAACCGTTTCTGAATGACCTCGATTTTAAACAGCCGGAACGGATTCCTGAGATGGTGAAAGCACAGCGGTTTTTGTATCTGGTGAATTTATTGGGCCTGCCTTCAGCTTCAGTGCCGGTGGGTATTTATGAGGGAATGCCGGTGGGCGTACAGCTGATTGGGGCAATGCATGATGATGCAGTATGCCTGGCGGTGGCGGAGGAGCTGGAGCAGGATATTGATTTTCCGGGCTTGTTGTAATGTTCCTTTATCTGCACGGTTTTCGCTCCTCTCCGCAGTCCACTAAAGCACAGCAATTTCGTCAATGGTTAGCGGAGCGGGGCAGGGAAGCAGAATGGGTTTGTCCGGCGATATCCTATGATCCGCAACAGGCGATTGAGCAACTTAGTGCGATAATTAACAATAGTGATGTTGAGCCAAAGCTGGTTGGCAGCTCACTTGGCGGGTTTTATGCAACGGTGTTATCGGCGCATTATGACCTGAAAGCGGTGGTGATCAATCCGGCTGTGCATGCCGGATTGGTATTACGCGCAGCAATAGGGCCGCAGCGTGGCTGGCATGATGATGAATCGTTTGAGTTCACACAAGCGCACGTTGATGCATTGAATGCGATGGATTTATTAGCACCGAAGTACCCCGAGAAGATTCTACTCATGCAGGAAAGTGGTGATGAGGTGCTGGACTGGCGTACTGCAGCAGATTTTTACCGTGACAGCCATCAGCTGGTGTTTCGCGGTGGTGATCATAGTTTTACGCGCTTTGAAGACGTTATAGCGTTGATTGACCGGTTTTAGTTGAATCCGACTCTCTAACGATTTTGGCCATTGCTCGCCCTAAAGCCCGTTGTGCCTTTGCGCTAAAATGAATCCCGTCTACCGGACTGGATTCAATCACGGAGCCAGCATCAAAAAAAGCACAGCCCAGCTCCCGTGCGACCTCAGCATAACAACGTGCAAACTGAGCAGATTTTTCCAGACCACCCTGGCGCGTATCTAATCCATCCTGGCCCATGACGGTTGGTGGCGGAGCTATCAGAATGACTTCCGGTGCAGTACCATTCGGCCCGGTATCACTGGCCTGGATGATTTGTACTAAACGCCCGGCAGATTTAGCAATTTCTGGTGCAGTCACACAAAACCTGTCTTTCAGATCATTCGTTCCCAGCATCAACAGTACTTTATTCAGCGGCTTATGTGACAACAGGCAAGGCGGCAGATAAGCCAGCCCGCTCATCAAGCCATCAACCGGATCATCCCAAACGGTGGTGCGGCCATTCATGCCTTCTTCAACGACTTCATAGCCTGTACCCAGCTCGTTGAGCATGACCTGAGGCCAGCGGGTGTTGTGGTCGTAGCGTTCGTGGTTTTCCGGGTTATAACCCCAGGTGTTGGAATCGCCGAAGCAGAGGATTCTGATCATGGTTTGCCTGTTGTTGAGAGTGTGGAGTGCTGGAATTTTACTACTTTGGACATGCCTTGTAATTTAAGGGGGCAGATGTGTTATTTTTCCAGTGTAGTGAGAACACTACCAGTGTGCTCAGGGTTTTGCATAAAAATATGGGTTTTGAGCGATATTTTTGAATTGATTTCAAGGGTTTTGTTGTTTTTATAGGGAATAGTGATGATGCTATCGAGCATTAATAGCAGAAGCAAAGGTTACGATTGAATATGTCAAAAGAGTTTAAGGCTGCTGTGATCTCTTCAGTATTTACTTTTTTAGCTACAATAACTACGGTTTTTCTTGCTGATTACTTGAGTAATGTAAGGACTCAACAGAATAAGATACAGGAAAACAAAAATTTATTGTTCATGGAAATAGCTCGTAAAGCTGAAACAAGGGTGTATGTCGCACGTAATGTTGTATGGTCGTCAAGAGTTGATCATATATTTAATCAACGATGGGATACATATATTGAGAAGGGCTCAATGCAATGGGATTCTAGTTATTTTCGTCTTAAGTTGGCTATTAAGCAATATTCTGATAATGAAAATTTATTAAATCAATTTATTTCTCTTAATGATAAATTTTTAGAGGCGCATGGCGTTATTGAGGAAGAGGTTTTTGTAGTTAGAAAGGTCGGGGAGGTGCCTTCAGAAGCAAAGGTAGGCGAGTTGGAGTCATACTTAAGTGAGCTTAAGGTTGAAAGTGATCGCTTTATAGAAGAATTAGTAAAAGAGATTGATATATAACACCCTAATGACGTGAGGGAGTATCGTGTTTGCATTGGCATACTTTTCCCTAAAAATGACAAGCTACCCGAACTTCATTATTTGAAGTCAATACAG
>JBMZDK010000071.1:0-15994 GCA_049614265.1 Thiolinea sp. | reverse complement strand
TCGCTGATGTCGGCGATTATGTCGGGTAGTGACAGTATGATGAGCTTTAATGAGGAAGCGTTTTAATATTCCGTTGCATTAGTCTTTATCTGCCTGAACCTCTGGACAAGTATTGAGTTATCTTCCGCTTGTCCGGAGTGTCTGGAACCCTCAGTTTGCTTGCCTTACCATTAAATTTCCCCAATTGAAAGCAACTGACTGGTATTGGTTTTGCGTAATTTATTTAGCATCATTCCGTTTTTTCTTATCTTTTTTATAGCTGCCACGCTGAATGCTGAGGTATATACCTGGAAAGATGCAAATGGCAATACGGTATTTGGGGATAGCCCTCCCGAGTCGGTTGGTGCTGTCGAAGTTGATTTGCCTGAATTAACCATTGCCGATAGTTATCCCTCAGAAGATGATAACAACAGGAAGACAACCACTCAGCCAACAGCCGGTTCTGAGGAGCAGGAGGGGTCTGAAACTGTTGATTATGAACGGTTTGCTGTGAAGTCTCCGGCAAAAGGTGCTGCAGTTCGTGCGAATAATGGGAATGTGATGGTACATTTTGATCTGCAGCCAGCTTTGCAGCCGGGACATGGTTTAGTCGTGTACATGGACGGGAAGCAAGTCGCCAATGGTTCTGCGACGGTATATTCATTGAAAGCTGTTGACCGGGGCGAACATACGGTGTTTGCTGTATTGCATGATCAGAATAATGACGTGTTGAAAAACACACAGCCGGTGAGATTTACTGTGCTGCGTGCTTCCAGGATTTAAGTCGATGAGCTGTATAAAGCGCCATGAATTCAGGTGTCCCGCTGACCAAAAATAGCAGTACCGATTCTGACGATGGTTGCGCCTTCTGCGATCGCTGCTTCCATATCACCTGTCATGCCCATAGACAGGGTATCCAGAGGCAATCCCTGTTCAACCAGTTTTTCCTGTAATTGACGTAACCTGGCAAATACTTCGCGTTGTTGTGTAAATTCGGTGGCAATCGCCGGAATAGCCATCAGGCCGCGTAATTTCAGACCGGGTAATTCTGCTATTTGCATGGCAAGCTCTGGCAGCGCTTCTGGTGTAATACCAGACTTACTGTCTTCATTGCTGATATTGACTTGTAAGCATATATTGATGTCTGCCTTGTGTTCCGGTTTTTGCTCACTGAGTCGGCGGGCGATTTTTAGACGATCAACCGTATGCACCCACTGTGCTGTTGCGGCGATTTGGCGGGTTTTATTGGATTGGATCGGGCCGATAAAGTGCCACTCGATGTTTTCAGTAGCGAGTTCCTCTGCTTTTTCTAACATTTCCTGTGCATAATTCTCTCCAAAAGCGGTCTGACCCGTTGTTATAGCTTCACGTATGGCATTGGCTGAGTGGCGTTTGCTGACAGCTAATAATTGCACACTACCGGATGGACGCTGATATCTTGTTTCTGCTTCACGAATATGTTGTCCGATTGTCCGGAGATTGTCACTGATAGTCATGATGTGTGTTAACTTCTCTGTATTGTCTGGTTCGTGATATTTAGGATCGGGCGAAATCCACAATTAACAATAATATTAAAAATAATCTATGGATATTACCCAACTTCTGGCGTTTGGCGTGAAGAGTAATGCATCAGACTTGCATTTGTCTGCCGGTCTGCCACCAATGATTCGTGTTGATGGTGAAATGCGGCGCATTAACTTACCTGAACTGGAGCACAAGCAAGTTCACAGCATGGTGTACGACATCATGAATGATAACCAGCGCAAAGCTTATGAGGAAGATTGGGAATGCGATTTTTCTTTTGAAGTCCCCGGCGTTGCCCGTTTTCGTGTGAATGCTTTTAATCAGGGGCGTGGTGCTGGTGCGGTGTTCCGAACCATCCCAAGTAAAGTGCTTACGCTGGATCAGCTGGGCGCACCGAAAATTTTCCGCTCAATTTCCGACAAGCCCCGTGGGCTGGTACTGGTAACCGGGCCGACTGGTTCCGGTAAATCGACTACGCTCGCCGCGATGATTGATTATAAAAATGATACAGATTACGGCCACATCCTGACCATCGAAGACCCGATAGAATTTGTACATGAAAGTAAAAAAAGCCTGGTGAATCAACGGGAAGTACACCGGGATACCAAGGGTTTTGATGCTGCACTTCGCTCTGCGCTGCGTGAAGATCCGGACACCATTCTGGTTGGGGAAATGCGTGATTTGGAAACGATACGTTTGGCGTTGACTGCAGCAGAAACCGGGCACCTGGTGTTTGGAACCCTGCATACAACCAGTGCACCTAAAACCATTGACCGTATTGTTGATGTATTTCCGGCGGCAGAAAAAGAAATGGTGCGTTCCATGCTTTCTGAATCGTTAGAGGCTGTGATTTCGCAGACCCTGCTGAAAAAGAAAAATGGTGGCCGTGTGGCGGCGCATGAAATTCTGATTGGTACGCGCGCGGTTCGTAATCTGATTCGGGAAAACAAGATTGCACAAATGCGCTCCTCAATGCAGACCGGTTCCGGAGATGGCATGCAAACACTGGATCAATCGTTACAGAATCTGGTGATGAAAGGGGAGATTGACCGGACAGTGGCTCGCCTGAAAGCAGAAAATCCAGATGCTATTTAGTGATAACTTGATCGGGGGGATATATGGATCGCGATAGTGCAATGGGGTTTGTCCAGCGTCTGTTAAAGAAGATGCTGGATATGGGTAGTTCAGATTTGTTTGTGACAACAGACGCTGCACCATCGGTTAAAGTTGACGGGCAGTTACAGGCTTTAGTGCCTAATGTACTAACCGAGATGAATACACGTATGCTGGTGCGTTCAATTATGAATGACCATCAACTGCGCCAGTTTGAAGAGGAAATGGAGTGCAATTTCGCGATTAGTCTGCCGGGTTCAGCCCGCTTTCGTGTTAATGCGTTCACACAGCGTGGCTGTCCGGGAATGGTATTACGTCATATTCCAACAGAAATTCCGGATTTTAAATCGTTATCTCTACCGCCAATTTTACGTGATCTCGTAATGGCAAAGCGTGGTCTGGTCTTGTTTGTGGGCGCCACCGGTTCCGGTAAGTCAACGTCGTTGGCTTCGATGCTGGATTTCCGCAATACAAATTCCAAAGGTCACATTATCACCATTGAAGACCCGATTGAATTTGTGCATCAACACAAGGGCTGCCTGATTACGCAGCGTGAAGTGGGAATGGATACTAATAGTTACGGTATTGCATTGAAAAACACTTTGCGTCAGGCACCTGATGTCATTCTTTTGGGTGAGGTCAGAGATCGGGAAGCAATGGAATATGCGATTGCTTATGCTGAAACCGGCCATCTTTGCCTGACTACATTACACGCAAACAGCGCAAATCAGGCCATTGAGCGTATTTTGAATTTTTTCCCCGAGGAACGCCGTGACCAGTTGTTAATGGATTTGTCCCTGAATTTGAAATCCGTGGTATCCCAGCGTTTAGTACGTACTTCTGATGATAATGGTCGTATCCCGGCGGTTGAAGTCATTATCAATACACCGCTGATGGCTGATTTGATTTTGAAAGGTGACATTTCAGGAATGAAGACGCTGACAGCTAATTCCCGTGAATACGGCATGTGTACCTTCGACCAGGCATTGTTTGACCTGATTGAAAGCCGGAAAATTACGGTGCATGAAGGTTTGCGTAATGCCGATTCTGTTAATGATTTGCGACTGAAGCTGAAGCTGGAAAGCCGCTTCTCCAAAGATAATGACTTCTTCCGTGGTACTGAGAAGCTCGAAATTGAACCCGTAGAAACCATAAGATGATAGAACTATGAGCAATCTTGTTGACGAGGATATGAGAATTACGCCTTTACTGCATATGATGGTTAAGCAGCGGGCATCGGATATTTACCTGACTACAGGGGCGCATGCTTCGATTAAAGTTCGTGGTCAGCTACAGCGTATTAGTCGTGAACCAATGAAGCCGGGCAATATTCGGCAATTGGCTGAGGAAGTGCTGAGTCCGAATGAGATCGAGAGTTTTTTTGAAGAGCGTGAATTGAACAAAGGGCTGGCGTTAAAAGGTATTGGTCGTTTCCGGATGAACTTATACTTTCAGCGTGGTGAGGTGTCGATGGTAATTCGTCATATTCGCAGCGATATTGCAACGCCGGATGAGCTTTGTTTACCGGAAGTGCTGAAGAATATTGTTATGGGCCACAATGGCCTCATACTCTTTGTTGGCTCTACCGGTTCCGGTAAATCGACCTCGATGGCTTCATTAATTCAGTATCGTAATGAACGTCATTGTGGACACATTCTGACGATAGAAGACCCGATTGAGTATACCTTTAGTCATGGACAGTCCATTGTCGGGCAGCGTGAAGTAGGCTTTGATACGTTGAGCTACGCTAATGCAATGCGTGAGGCGATGCGGGAAGCACCGGATATGATTATGGTCGGTGAGGCGCGTGACGCAGAAACAATGGAAGCTGTTCTGGGGTTTGCTGATACAGGGCATCTGGTAATTTCCACGCTACATGCTATTAACGTTGTCCAGGCGCTGGAGCGCATTCTGTATCTATTTCCGAGTGAAAGTAAAACCCGGGTATTAATGGATTTATCGCTGAACCTGCGTGGCATTGTCGCGCAACGCCTGATTCCTTCTCAGGATGGCGAAAGTTTACATCTTGCTGCTGAGCTATTAGTTAATACGCCTTACGCAGCAGAGCTGATCCGCAAAGGACAGTTTAATGAGTTGATTGAGGTGATTGAGAAGGGTTCGTCTGATGGTATGGTGAGCTTTGACCAGTCGTTGTATCAATTGTATCGCGATAAGAAAATCAGCAAACAAAGTGCACTGGAATATGCGACTTCCAGAAATAATCTGGAATGGCAAATCAATTTTGGTAAAGGCCAACCAGGTTTTTCCGGTGATCCCTACAAAGAAATTGATGGTAAAACTGTCTATGAGAAGGTGATCGAGTCCGGAAATATGGATGGTTTGGAAGAAACACCAGCGTTACCGGCAGCTATTGCCTGATTTTTTGGATTTTCTCCCCTTCAACGGAGGGGAGTGCGAAAGATACCGAAGGAAATCAGATTTCTACAATCAGGATGCTGAAGTAATGATTTACTCGTCTTCATCATCTCCCGAAACCACATCAATTACCGCTGCACCTACCTTAAACGGTACTTTAGCCACTGCAATGGTGGCATCTGTTGCCGCTCCGATAATTAATCCTGCACACCCCTGTAGACTCAAGGTCAGTGCGATTATCAGTAAAATACGATTCATGGTATTGCACCTCAAAATTATTGTTATTCCATTGTAGTCTAACGAGCGCTTTCTGCATCGTGAGTGAACACGGTAGATTTCCCTGCCTGATTTCAACACAAACTACTGCGCTGATTTGCCTGTTGGCACCGTTTAGGCGACTATGGGAGAATCTGTGCAGCATGGAGGTAAGTTGGCTCATGATACGTTTTTTGTCTTTTGTTTTGGTGGCAGTCGCTTTGTTTCTGATTTATAAAGGCGCGCTTTTGTTGCTAAAGAAAGATGTGCAACAGGGTATTCAGCGTCTGGCATATTCAATTTCCGGTTTATGGATTGGTGTTCCGTTTCTGGTGATCTGGGCGCAAAATCGCTGGAGTATTAATTCGATTGATCAGGATGAGTGGTTAGCATGGTTGCTGTTAGCCGTTTTACCGAATATTGTGTTCTGGGCTTTGATCTGGGTGCTAAAAGGGTTTCGTAATGATGAAGAGGATGCTGTCTAGTGATTTGAGCAGCTGGTTCTAAATTTTTTTTACCCCTGCGTTATAGGCCCCCATGCCTTTCTATGAATAGAGGAATTTCCAATTGAATCCAGTTATGGAAACCATGCTGAACCACCGTTCAGTGCGTAAATATACTGATGAAGCTATTAGTGATGAGATGTTGGCTTCGATTGTGCAATGCGGTCAGGCCGCAGCGACATCCAGCTTTATTCAGGCCTATTCAATCATTAATGTCAGTGATACTGAGCATCGGGCAAAAATCGCAGCCGCCGCCGGTGGGCAGGTGTGGGTAGAAAAGGCAGCACGTTTTCTGGTTCTTTGTGCTGATTTGAAGCGGATTGATCATTGTTGTCAGCAACAAGGCATGGGCGATTTAGAAGGGCAAACCGAGCATTTTCTGGCGGCCAGTGTTGACGTCGGGTTAATGGCTCAGAATATGATGCTGGCTGCAGAGTCATTGGGCTTGGGTTGTGTATTTATTGGCGGGATTCGTAATGATCCGATAGTTGTGTCTGAACTACTGGAGTTACCGGATCAGGTCTATCCGGCATTTGGTATGTGTCTGGGCTGGCCGGATCAGCAGACCGAAGTAAAGCCACGCTTGCCGGTAGAGGTTGTACTGCATGAGGGTAAATATTGCACTGGTGACGTGCCGGAGCAGGTAGCAGCATATGATCAGGCGATGAGTGAATATTATCAGGCGCGCAGCAGCAATCAGCGTGTCTCCAACTGGTCAGAGCAAACAGCTGCTGCTGTGCAGAAAAAGAAACGTGAACATATGTTGGCGTTTTTGCAGGGAAAGGGTTTTTTGCGGAAGTAAGTGAAATGGGGCGATGAGGTTTTTTCTGGAAAGTAATTGCTCCTGAAGCACATTCATACATGCTTCAGGAGAGGTTGAGTGTATGGCGTTATTTCCGCCCGTTCCACCAGTTTACAATCCAGTGGTCTAATGCCAGCTTACCTGGCCCGAAGGCAAAAACTACCCAGAACATGACACCCCAAACTACGTGCTGCCAGTAACCACCTGCCCCATCAACGGTAAACAGATAAGGGTAGGAAATTACTGCGACGAAATTAAGGATAAAGAGTCCGAGTGCAGCAGGGCGGGAGAGTAGCCCTAATACCAATAAGACTGGCAGAATTAATTCACCCGCAGTAGCCATATAAGCTGCAATTTCCGGAGAAAATAGCGGCACTTTGTACTCATCCTCAAACAAGTACATTGTACTGCTCCAGCTTTTGATTTTAGTCAGGCCAGAGGCAAAAAACACCCAGGCTGTATAGATCCGGAAACCTAGCAATGTCAACGGTTTGATCAAATTATCTAATGGCCAGTCCTGGCCGGTGAAGAAGCCGGAAATGATGCCTGGATTATTCATTTTACTCTCCTGTCGAAATTTTTCTGTGTGTTTGGTGGACAACATGAAAAGCATCATCTGGGTATGCCAGGGAATATTTAAAACAATAAATTGATAACTTTTACATGCTGTTTTTAAATTGATTGAGCTTATTTTTATATACGTTTTTTAATTTATGTGGATGCAGGAAAAGTAAAATTAATGGAACTTTTTATAATGCAGTTTGATAGGAGTTAAAAACTGAGAATCCAACCGTTTTGGATGGCCGTTGGTAGCAGAATCCCGGTCTGTTCGGCAAACTCCTCACTCAGCTCAGCCAGTGTCTTATTGTCCTGTAATGCATGGAGAAAAGCCCACTCCTCAGTGCTTAGTGAGTTTTGGTGAAGTTCAATACCTTTACGCCAGATAATGAGCTGAGTGGCTTGTTGTAGTTGAATATCTTCCAGGGTCTGTTTGTCAGGGTGATCTTCAGGTTGATGTGCCAGCCATATAGCATGTGTGGCGTAGGGAGATCTAATTAAACGTGCTGAGTTTGGCAGTCGGAATCTTAACTCCAGCTGCTGTTCAGGCGGTAGCATTGCCAGCTGATTAAAATCAACTGTCGGTTGATTCACATCATTCCATGCTGCATGGCGAGCCCACTCCACCGCAGCGATATCACTAATCCAGGGCATATCTGATAGAGCTTCATGCGCGCGCATGAATGATGGGAGTTGCTCACCATAATCAGATAAAAATGGTGAAGCCGGTGGGTGATGATCAATGAACTCATCACTGAGTTGCTCAAAAAACTTCTCACCCAATAACTGATCACAGACTTCGTAAAGTGATGCGAGGTATTGCCATAGAATGCCATGTACACTATTGCGATAAATACCTATGCGTTGTTCTGCACTTAATTGGCCCTGTGCAAAAACCTGCTCAGAGAACATTTTGCGGTCATTGGTGAAGATGGAACTGGCGAATGCTGTTTGCAGCTCGCGTAATGCGGCGGGAGGTTTTTTCATGTCAGGTAATTCAGTTGAATATTGTGTGCTTTATCTGCTTCGGCTAATAAGACTTCCAGTTCCGGCACATCATTGTCCCACTCTATCAGAGTCGGCAATGCCCCAACTCTTTGCGTAGCTTCAGCATATAAAGTCCATACCGGATCTGTAACTGCATGGCCGTGAGTATCCAGCAGGTGTGTACCACGATCTTCATAGCCGGCCAGGTGAATTTGTCTGACGCGTTTTGCCGGAATGGCATTCAGATAATCCAGTGCATCAAACTCATGGTTTACCGCACTAACGTAGATGTTATTCACATCCAGCAACATACCGCAGTCTGCTTCTTCAGCTACTGCAGTGAAAAACTCCCACTCAGTCATTGCTGACTGTTTATACTGCAGATAACTAGATACATTCTCTACGATTAACTCACGCTCTAAGCGATCCTGAGCTTCCCGAATGCGCCCGGCTACATAATGTACGGTTTCATCTGTATAAGGGAGTGGAATGAGGTCATGAGTAACCTGGCCGTGTACCGCTGTCCAGCAAAGATGATCTGAAATCCGTATCGGATTGATTTGATCAAGCAGTGGTTTGAGTCGTTTGAAATACTCCTCATCAAAAGGGTCTGTTGAACCCAGTGACATACCAACACCATGAAAAGATAAAGGGTATTTCTCTCTGGCAGCGGCAAGATAATCCTGTTGTACGCTACCAGGAACTAAATAATTATCGACCAGAACTTCCAGCCAGGGGATTTCCGGGGTTTCTGCAAGGATGCGATCAATGTGTTCAAAGCGCAGGCCAATACCACACTGATTTTTTGGCAACCGATTGCTTAACTCATTGCTTGCACTTTTCCCGGAGGAGAGGCTCTTGTTCCTATTGCTTAACTGGGGCATAAGAAATCAGGTGGTTATCACTGTGGTGAAAGTTACAGGTTTTCATTGTTTGAAAAGAAATTTTTTATAGCGGCTGCTGTGGAAACTACAGACTTATATGTTTGTGAGGGAATTCTCTTGTACGGATTATTGAGTGAAAAAGGGCAGTGGCGTGAGGTATGAGAGTGAAGAGGTGCGCCACCGCCCTCAATTTATCAGCTACCGACTACTGTGCCGCCAACAATTTTATCACAAGTGCCTTTAGGCAGCTTGATCCACTCTTTTGCATCACCATCTACTTTTGCCTGGCCAGCACAAGCGTGCCCATTTGCGCCGCAATCATTTTGGCCTTTTTTTACGATGCCTGCGCACTTTTCCATTTCCATTTTTTCGTCGCCTGCCAGAACACCGGAAGTAGCACTCAGTCCCAAAGCCAGAACACCTGTAATCGCAGCCGCAGCAATAGTTTTATTTGCACTCATCTCAAAACTCCATTGTGGTAAATCATTATGTGGACTTCAGCAATCAATTTGTTGTGAAGTTATGGGTATATACGATAAGGATTTTATTTGGATGCGAAAAAATATAAAAAAATTTATGGCCGATGGTAATGCTTTGTTTTTCAAATGATTAAATGGATATAAGTTGTTGTGCAGTATGATGGAGTTATTTGGCTACGCTAGCCGGAATTCCGTAGGTCTGCGAATAGTACAAATCTTTGACGGTTACCTGGCACCTACTATGCTTGTTTATAAAGCCATGACAGAGAGGTTGGTGATGATACCCGAACAGAAAGCATTAAATATTCTTATTATCGGCGCAGGCCCAACCGGGCTGACGGCAGCACTGGAGCTGGCCCGTTATGGTGTGAAAGCAGATATTGTTGATAAGAAAATGGAGCCTTCAACATTATCCCGTGCAGTAGGTATTATGCCAGTCAGTATTGAATTGCTCAGGCCCTTTGGTGTGGGAGATGCAATTCTCCGTGAAGGTGTTCCGTTGCAGAAGGTTATGTTTCATAGGGGAGAACGCCGTCTGGCTTTTCTGGATTTTTCCGATATTACTGAGCCTGGCAATACGATCATTGGTTTGGCCCAGGATCGTACTGAAACGTTAATGAGTGAAGCCTTGCAAACCTTTGGGGTAGAGGTGAAATATGATCATATTGTGACAGTGGTTGAGGATTGCGCGGATCACGTTAAGGTGAGTTTTGCTAATGGTGATACCGGAAATTATGACTGGGTTATTGCGGCAGATGGTGTGCGGTCTGTTGTGCGTGAGCAATTGAACATCCCCTTTGTTGGCTATGATCTGCCTGAAGACTGGTCAATTGCGGATGTAGATATTGGTGAGAAATACGAACAGGGTTTATTTTCAGCCTGGTTAGGTGAAGACGGTAAGCCAACAATTATCGTGCCGATTGATGTTCAGCGGGTGCGGGTGGTTTCTGCAACTTCTGATGCTTTGAAGAGCTTGCCGAAAGCGGTATTGAGTAACCTTGATGTATCGCATGTACGACGTAGCGGTACTTTTACAATATCAGTACGTCAGGCCGAAACTTATCATAAAGGGAGGATATTATTGGCGGGTGATGCGGCACACTGTCACTCACCGGTTGGTGGGCGCGGAATGAATTTGGGAATTGCGGATGCGGTTGCTGCCGCGCAGGCGATTTTGAATCATTCGCCTGAGGAGTACAGCTGCCAACGTCATCTGGCGGGTGCCCGAGTGATCCGGGAAACTGAGCGGGCACGAAAGCTGATAGTATCTGAAAGCCCGGTTGCAAAGCTGTTTTTAACAGTAATGCTGGGCATGGTGGAGAAACTGCCCTTTATGAAAAAACGTATGCTCCGGCAGATGACCAGTTTTTAGCATGTTCCTCTCGGGTTAATGCCGTTCCGCATAAGAGATTGTGTAGTTTTTACCTTGTTTGATTTTTTTGTAGTTACCAAACACGTCTTTCAGGTTGCGTTTCATGTAATCACGCAGACCATTGATAGTAACAAGGTACAGTCGTCCCCCCGGTTTTAGATGGTGTTTCGCATCATTCAGCATAATCGTCATCATTTCTTTGCCGACTTTTGCAGGCACATTGGATGCGATAACATTAAATCGTTGAGCTTTATCCAGATGCTGAAAGGCATTGCTCAATATAGCGTGTGCATTGGGTAGCTTGTTGATGCTGGCATTTTGGTTGCTGTACTCCACTGCCATGAAATCCTTGTCCGCCATAATGGTTTTTCCATTTGGAGCCAGCTTAGCCATTGTTAGTCCAATTGGGCCATAGCCACATCCCAGGTCAAAACAGTCGTCATCTTTGTCGATGTGGATGTACTTCAGCAGTAATTCTGTGCCTTCGTCAATGTTACGTGGTGAGAAGATGCCCCAGGTACTGGTGAAAGTAAGGTTGTGGCCGCAGAGTTCGGCATTAAAACGCAAATCCTGGCGGATATCCTGCAGGTACTTGTTATCACTCATGAGTTCTTCCCAGCTTGGCTGGTGCTCTCCAACTGGCTAAAGATGGTTTCTGCTGTTTTAAGGGCTGAGGAGGTATCCTGATTAAGAGTGCAGAAGTGACCCATTTTTCGACCGGGGCGAGCTTCATGTTTGCCATATAAGTGTAGTTTGCTGTCTATGTCGTTTAGCAGATGTGACCAGTCTGGCTGGCTATCTCCCCAAACATCACCCAGTAGGTTGGTCATGACCACAGGGGTATGCAGTGAAGAATTGCCAAAGGGCAGGTCGCACACTGTACGTACCTGCTGTTCAAACTGCGAGGTGAGACAAGCATCAATGGTGTAATGGCCACTGTTATGTGTGCGTGGTGCAATTTCATTTACCAATAATTCACCTTGCCTGGTAACGAAAAACTCTACCGCCATGACGCCAACAAAATCCAGTTTTTCTGCAATAGCTTTCGCGGCTTGTTTTGCCGACTCAGCCAAGTGTGCATCTACCCTTGCCGGAACAATCGTTTGATGCAAAATGCCTTTGCGATGAATATTTTCTGCGACCGGAAAACAGTCTGCTGCTCCGGTGACGTTACGCGCCAGAATAACGGATATCTCACAAGCTAAATCAACTCGTTGTTCGAGGACACATTCAACCTGATTCAGCGTTTTAAAGGCAGTCAGCGTCTCGTCAGGGTTGTGTACCACAATCTGGCCTTTGCCATCATAACCAAGTCGTGCTGTTTTCAGTATTGCCGGAAAGGTAAAATCTTTTGCAGCATCTGCAATGTCAGAAATATTCCGAATGGTGACATAAGGCACGGGGGATAAATTACAGTTCCGGACAAATGCTTTTTCAACATTCCTGTCCTGAGCAACTTTCACGGCTTCTGCTGAAGGGCGAACCGGGCAAAACTGACTGAGAAGTTCCAGCGTCTGTGCCGGAATATTTTCAAACTCTGTCGTGACAACATCGCATTTCTTACCTAACGCATGCAGCATCATCTCATCATCATATGCTGCAATAAGATGTTCATCAGCCAGCTGTCCGGCCGGGCTGAGCGGGTCTGGTTCCAGTACAATGACACGATAGCCTAGTGTACGTGCAGCGATTGTGAACATGCGACCAAGCTGGCCACCACCTAACATACCGATAGTCGATCCGGGTAATAACATGCTGAGTTTGCTCCGGGAGCGTTGCTTATAGATTCAGGGTTGATTTCAGTTTACTGACAGTTTCAGATGAACAAGGTTGCGTTAATCATTTGTTTTCAGGAGGAAGTACCATATTCATAGCTGTCTGACGTTGTTGCTCCCGGAATCCTATCAGTTTAGCGGACAAAGTCGGGTCATCATTTGCCAGTGTAGCAACTGCAAATAAAGCGGCATTGGCTGCTCCGGCTTCCCCAATGGCAAAGGTTGCTACTGGAATACCTTTAGGCATTTGTACAATCGAATGCAGTGAGTCAACACCTTTCAGGTGACGGGAGGGTACCGGGACGCCTAATACCGGCAATGTGGTTTTTGCCGCCAGCATGCCTGGTAAGTGGGCAGCTCCACCTGCGCCGGCAATGATGCATTTCAGCCCCCGGTCTTTTGCCGTTTCAGCATACTCAAACAGTAAGTCAGGGGTGCGGTGTGCTGAGACTACTTTGTATTCGTGTGCAACACCAAAGTTCTCCAGCTGCTCAACAGCCTGAGACATTACTGCCCAGTCGCTGTTGCTGCCCATAACAATACCCACTAATGGTTGCATTCGTTTGCCACCTATGTGTAACAGAAAATCTGTTAGTATACCGCTTCGAATTACTTCACACTACTGAATGAGTCTATGAACCAGGTTTCTGCTATAGCTATACCCGGTATGCAGCCGGTAATGGAAACAAATTTATCCGGTTTGGAGCTGATCGCCCGTGGAAAGGTGCGTGACATCTATGCGGTTGACGAAGAACATATGTTAATCGTCGCAACAGACCGTTTGTCTGCGTTTGATGTGATCTTACCGCGCCCGTTACCGGGTAAAGGGGCATTGTTAACGTCGGTGGCAAAATTCTGGTTTGAGCAACTGGCCGATGTCATTCCTAATCATTTAAGCAGCAAAACGCTGGATGATCTGCCGGTAACAGCAGAGGAAAAGCAAATGCTGAGTCAGCGTAGTATGTTGGTACGGCGTTTAAAGCCATTGCCGGTAGAGGCTATCGTACGCGGATATTTGATTGGTTCCGGCTGGAAAGACTACCAGGACACAGGTGCTTTGTGCGGTATCGATTTACCTGTGGGATTACAACAGGCCGATAGATTGCCTGAACCCATCTTTACACCTTCCACTAAAGCTGATGTTGGTGATCATGATATTAATATCAGCTTTGAAAAAATGAAGGAAAAGATTGGTGGAGCGCTGGCGGAGCAAATCAAGCAGGTTAGTCTGGCCTTGTATCAGCGTGCGGCGGACTATGCATTGGGACGTGGGATTATTATTGCTGATACGAAATTTGAATTTGGTCTCGATACAAACAATGAACTTGTTTTAATTGATGAAATACTAACACCTGACTCTTCACGCTTTTGGCCTGCTGATCAATATCAGCCTGGTAACAGTCCACCGTCATTTGATAAGCAGTTTGTGCGTGATTATCTGGAGACGCTGGACTGGGATAAAACATCTCCCGGCCCGGTGTTGCCGGATGATGTTATTGCGAAGACAGTGGAAAAGTATCAGGAAGTAGCAACACTGTTAACAACGCCGGAGCAGGACTGATCCTGCCAATTTTGGTTGCCGGAAAATAGGAATAAAATGCATATACTAGTCACAGGCGCAGCTGGTTTTATTGGCATGCATACTGTTATTTCATTGCTCGCACGCGGTGATAAGGTAACGGGTGTCGATAATTTGAATGATTACTACTCAGTGAAACTGAAACAGGATCGGCTCACTCACATCGCAGCTCATGATTCTGAAGAGCGGTTTGAGTTTATCAGGCTTGATATTGCGGATCGTGAGGCAGTTGAAAAGCTATTTGGGGAGCATGAATTTGATGTGGTCGTCAACCTTGCTGCACAGGCCGGTGTGCGCTATTCGCTGGAAAACCCCTTGGCATATATCGACAGTAATATTGTGGGCTTTGCCCATATCTTGGAAGGATGTCGTCATCATGATGTGAAGCATTTTGTGTATGCATCTTCCAGTTCTGTTTATGGCGCGAATCAATCTATGCCTTTTTCTGTGCATGATAATGTTGATCACCCGCTTTCTTTGTACGCAGCGTCAAAAAAATCTAATGAGTTAATGGCACATACCTACTCTCATCTCTATGGTTTGCCTACAACGGGACTACGTTTCTTCACCGTTTATGGCCCGTGGGGGCGCCCTGATATGTCGCCTATCAAGTTTGCACGTGCTATTGCTGCCGGCGAGGCGATAGATGTGTATAACTACGGCAAACATAGGCGCGATTTCACCTATATTGATGATATAATAGCGGGCATAACCGCTGTTTTAGACCGTCCGGCTTGCAAAAATACCGCCTGGGACGGAAAAAAACCTGATCCCGGAACCAGTTTAGCCCCTTGGCGCGTCTATAATATAGGTAACCAGCAACCAGTTGAGTTACTGGATTATATTTCCGCTATCGAGGATAGTTTGGGTAGAAAAGCTGAGATGAATCTTCTACCCTTGCAACCCGGCGATGTGGTCGACACTTATGCTGATGTAGAAGCATTAGTTGAGGATGTCGGTTATCGACCTTCTGTACCCGTAAAGGAAGGTATTGATCGTTTTATAAGCTGGTTTAAGGAATATTACGGGGCTACTTGCTGATTTCAGGTGTTTTTGTATGCAGAAGCTCAAGCAACAACAATTATTTGATCGTGTCTTTGATAGGCTGCCGGATCATGTAACATTGCTACTAATCATTGTTAGTGGTTTCTTGCTGGCCCGATTGACCTGGATGATGTTTCCGTCTGACCCGTCTTTAATTGCCGAAATCCCGGTTGAGCAAGAATCACAAGGCGTATCCGTGATTAAAGCCCATGCTAAATCAGCCGATTTGGGTAAAGAAATTGCAGGTTATCATCTGCTAGGGGTGTATAAACCGCCTGCTCCAGTGAAAAAAGCTGTTACGCCAAAGCCTGTAAAAGTTGTTGAAGCGCCAAAAGCAGAGCCTAAAAAGCCTCGCCCACCATTAAATTTAGTTGGTGTTTATGCTTTAAGTGGTAAATCTGGTATTGCTATTATCAATGCCCAAGGTAAACAACAGGTCGTTGGTTTGAACGAAGCGATTGGTGACAGTGGCGCTAAACTAACCAAAGTAATGGCAGAGAGTGTTGAAATTTCATGGGATGGTGATATACAAACGTTGCAAATGCCTAATATTGGTAAGACAGCATTATCTGCCATCCAGTTGCCCGCCAGTCAGCAACCACAAGCTCAACCAGCTGTACAGCAACCGCTAGTTCAGCCTGCTGCAGCACTACCTATTCAAAATCAGCAGAATTCGACGACGCAGCAGCAGGAAAACAAGGTTAATGCGGGCACTAGCGCGGGCGGTCAACCAAAAGCTCCTGCTGATCCTGCTTTAGGGGTGC
>JBMZDK010000070.1:0-16068 GCA_049614265.1 Thiolinea sp. | reverse complement strand
GCTACTTCCAGCCAATACAGCAATTCCGTATCGGCCTGTCGTGCCAGCGTTTGATAATCTGCCTGTGAGCTATCTTTAACGCTTAACCGCTTGGGCATGTGATGCTCGCCCACTAAATTCAACACTGTCCAGACCACCTGAAACGGCAGCGCCAATTCCAGCAGTTTAAATGCCAGATATGAACGGCCATAGGCTTCGTGCTGCGGCGCACCGATACGCTGCACACCCGCAATCTCAAACGGGTGGGTGCGAATCGGTTTGGCAATGTCATGCAGTAATGTGCCCAGGATAATGGCCTGCCGCTGCCAGCCTTGAATATGCTGCGCTTCATTGGCGAGTAACTGATACAGCTCCTGCAACACCATATTGGTGTGGATATGTACATCGCCCTCGGCGTGCCACTCCGCGTCCTGCTCGGTCGCTTTAAGGCGATGCAGCCAGCCAATGGTGTCGCCAAGCATAGCAACACATTCATCCATATCCGGTGTCGCCTGTTGTGTGAGGCTGGCGAGCCAATCATGGACTTTCATGACTTGCCTCCTGTAAACCGTTGGGAACTAACTCGGCAAACATCCAATGCTGGTCGGTTTGTACATGATGTGGGCGTACCCACTTGGCGACGTTATGCTTAAAGCTTTCATATTCGAAAGCATTTGCTAAACGCACGACATAACCTTCCATCGTCTCGGGATTAACCGCTAATTCGCGAATCGCTGCTTCGTCCCAGATGCCTTGATACAAAACGGGCACCGAATGAATACCCAGCAGTGCAAACCATTCTTCTGTTTCCGTCCAACTGAGGCAGCGATTGTGCTCATCCCAAATTGAGAAGCCATAGAAGTAACTGGCTAGCTGCTGATAGGCAACCGAATGCAAGGCATAGAGATTTTCACCGCACACGCGCCAATTTTGCGGAATGTGGTAAGCGACTCTGCCGTGCAATTGTTTCACCCAGTCGCGCGACGGATGATGACGGCTATCCAGCGAACGTGCGTGAATATGGTCGCAATACAGCGAGGTGTTTTCGCCGTCCATTTTTTCGGTGACGACAATGTGTTTGCCTTCAAATACAGAGGTATCGAGGATACGCACATCATCGCTGCTAACACCTGGTGACCAGGGTAAATGCGGCGTGCGCGGGTATTTTATGTAATTTGTCATTTTGCTTAACCTGAGGCGGCTTTATTGCCAGCCTGAACACATTTTTGAAGCGCACCAAAACAGCTCAGGATTTTTTACCTGTATCAGCGATTTTCAGTGCATTGTTTTTGTGTTGGATTAAGCTAATTACATGACGATCAGTTCGTATTATTTGGCGGTGTGCCATTTTTGTTAATGTGGAATTTAGTGTAGCGTTTTAGCTTTGTCTGTGTCTACCAACAGAAGTTCATTGATTTATTAGTCAAGTGGCTTCAGCTTTCCAGGCGCGTATCACCGCGTCGGCTTGGGTCAACTGATAACTCAATCACCAATGGGTTATGAGCTCGTTGCGCACAAGACTGGCGGGGACATATCCGGCAATTAATGCCGATGCGCCCATAGAGCTGTTCATCATCGTGGTTATACGCTCGTGCGTAGCCAATATTTTCAACATAGCTAAGCTCACAACCTAATGACAGAGCTTGCCGCCGCGCTTGTGAGTTTCTGCTGTAAGCTGCTCTGTCCGCTGTGCGGCTGATAGTAAAAAAGCGTTTGCCGTCGGGCAATTCCACAAACTGCGGGAGTATGGAGCCGGGATTGCTAAAGGCAGCATGCAGATCCCACACCGGACAGGAACCACCATATTCCGCAATGCTGATTGAGCTGGCATTAAACCGTTTCGTGACATTGCCTGCTCTGTCAATTCTGATAAAAAAGAATGGAATGCCACGATCACCGTTGCGTTGTAAGGTTGTTAATCGGTGGCAGGTCTGTTCGAATGAAACACCAAAAGTCTTTGCTAAACGGCTGATATCATAGGCCAGTGATTCAGCGGCCTTTTTGAATTGTGAATAAGGCATGAGGAGTGCTGCTGCAAAATAGTTCGCCAGTTCAACACGGCAACGCATCTTACCTGTTTGTTTATCGTCACCTATATCAGCAACAAGTTCCTCGATTTGTTGATTAAACTCAATTAAGCCTAACATGTGTGCTAACTGAAATTTACGGTTAGGGAAGTCGAGTGCTTCAGATAATATGATTTTTTTGCCTTCTTTGTCGTAGATACGCAAGGCTTGGTGCATTGCTTCGATTGAGGCGGTGTTGACCTCTATATTATGCCGTTGACGCAGTCTTGATTTTAGCCAATAGTAAACGTCGTCCGGTTCACATTGATCCTCTGCCCTTAGTGATTCAGCACATTCATCTAATACAGCAAAGTAGTTAGAGTGCCCCCGGAAAAAATCATGAACAATAGCCTCGGGGGAGGTAAGCAATGCGCTATCGGAGAACTGATCTCCGGTTTCCATAACGCGTTCGATAACATTTGAATGGCTGCTGTACAGGTGAAGAAAGTTTTCAACCAGCATTGGTGCATGGTCTACAGCTAATCTGAGTTCCTGAATGTCTGGCTTGTTGGAATTAAACAATGGATCCTGAACCGCTGTGTGTAAATCAGCAAGTAAGCGGTCACTGCCTTCTTCGATTAAATCCCGCCAGTCAACACCGTAAGCATCTGCAATCGATACCAGTACTTTGACAGACAAACTGCGTTGGTTGTTTTCCAGTAAGTTAATGTATGCCGTGCTGACTCCTACTGCCTGAGCCATTTGTGCCTGTGATTGATTATGCTCCCGACGGAGGCGCCGCAATCGGGTTCCTATGAATATCTTAGCCATATCGACGTTTTTACAAATTTACAAAAAATCCAACTGTTAATAGCTACATTAACACATAAACCCGATTTGCATGGATTATTTCCTCCGTCGTCGCTATCTTAATCACTATCAGTTAAACGAGGATTAGCAATGACGACAAAGTACCAAAGACAGTTTGAACTCAATCGCACTGAGATGGAAATTATAGAGATAGCTCTTCGGAGTCAGGTCAGTGATCTGAGTAAGCAAATGCTTGATCAGCAAGTAGCATCAACACAGGACAAAGCAGGTAGTACAAGCCAGCTCAGTTCCCGGATGAAAGAGATTCAATCAGTCCTTGGTAATTTGCATAACCAGAAAAACTGGTACAGGCCACAGGATGCCGTGCCTCTTGGGTGAAGGGAGTGTGAAAGTCCGGTTTTTTCCGGTGTAACCGTTTAGTGTTCCAGTTCAGTCGCCACGCAATTAATAAACTCATCCGCCTGTTCCACATGTGGCAAATGCCCGGCCTCTGCAATATTTACCAGCCGGGCTTGCGGAAAGAGTTGTTGTGCAATCAGTCGGTTTTCATCTGTCAGATAATCAGATTTGCCGCCACGAATAAATAAAGCCGACTTGTTATAAGTTAGCTCAGTTTGTGGGAAAGCCGTAAGCGTTAAGTAATTTCTACCGATTTCTGGCAAATTACATTGCCAGATAAATGTCCGGTTTTCATCCCAGGCTAAGTTCTTTAGCAGAAACGCCCGCTCATAAGGGTGTTTGACCGTTGGGGCCAACCATTTATCTGCCTCGCGCCGGGTCTTAAAACCTGCCAGTGGCATTGTCAGCATCGCTTGCAAAATGGCCTGATGCCTCGGTGGATAGTCAACCGGTGCAATATCCACAATGATTAATTTATTTATCCGTGCTGGCTGATGGAGGGCTAACCACATCGCCACTTTGCCGCCCATCGAGTGTCCCATGAGGTTAACAGTCTCCAGGCCAAGCGCGTCCAAAACCTTCAGTACATCATCAGTCATTAGCGGATAGCTCATGCCTTCCACATGCGGTGATTCACCATGATTCCGCATATCAATAGCAATAATCGGGTGCTCATTTTGCTGCTTTCTGGCAAAGGTGCGCCAGTTATCCATTTCGCCCAGCAGGCCATGCATTACTACCAGCGGTGTGATTCCACTATCGAGGTCGCCATAGATACGGTAATTCAGCATGGTGTTTTCTCCACTCCGTTTCTTACTCAGTGTGTTAATGCAGTGTTGAGCTTGTCGGGCCAGCCTGGACGCCAGCAAATAATCGGGTTACATCAATATCATCCATGACATACCGGCTATTACAAAACTGACAGTTGACCTCGATTTTGCCCTGTTCGGCGATGATGGAGCGAGCCTCAGCTTCGCCTAAGCCTTTAACCGTACTTTCAATTTTTTCCTGGCTGCAACTGCATTGGAACTTCAGTTCTCTGGCGTCAAACAATCGCGGTGTTTCTTCGTGAAACAAACGGAAAATCAGTTCCTCTGGTTCAACGCCAGCCAGTTCATCAGCAGTCAGTGTGTCTAGCAGCATGCCAACCCGTGCCCAGTCTTCATCGCTTTGCTCACTGGCGGGTAAACGTTGCAATAAAATACCGGCACTGGTTTGCTCATCGCTATATAACCAGAGTCTTGTTGGCAGCTGCTCAGATTGCAGAAAGTAGTTTTCCAGTGCATCGCTAAGTTTGTCGCCTTTCAGTTCGATAATGCCCTGATAACGCTCATTATCATTTTCTGCTTCCAGTGTAATGACGATATTGGCTTTGCCGAAAACAGCGCTAAGTGAGGATTCCTGAGGCTCTGTACTCCAGTTTGCCAGTCCGCGTACCTGGCCATCTGGTGTTGCCTGAATGACTAACAGGTGCACCGGGCCATCGCCGCGAATTTGCATGATCATCGAGCCTTTATGCTTGATAGTGGCAGATAACAGAACACTTGCTGCTAATGCTTCGCCCAGTACCTTGCGTATTATTGCCGGATACTCCGCCCTTTTTAGCATTTCCTGCCATGCCTCATCAAGGTGTACCCATTCACCACGTGTGTCTGCGTTTTCAAGCATGAAGCGTCGTGCTACGTCCTTAGCCATTGGTGTTCTTTCTGCTGCTATTGAAAGAGGTGGAGTTTAGCAGTATCTGCCATTGGGTAGAAACTCCCGCTATGCGTATAATGACTCAATCGAATGTCGGTTAATCTGTCCATTGTGCCTGCATCAATTCGCGGAGGAGCGCTTTCATGCCACGCCAAGCCAAAAATATCCTGTTCATCATGTTTGACCAGCTGCGTTTTGACTACCTCAGCTGCTACGGTCATCCGCATTTACACACCCCGCATATGGATAAACTCGCCACCAGAGGTGTGCGTTTTACCAATGCGTATGTGCAATCTCCGGTCTGTGGTTCTTCGCGCATGAGCTATTACACCGGACGTTATGTCGACAGCCACGGTGCATCGTGGAATGGCATACCGCTGCGGGTGGGGGAGATGACGTTGGGTGATCATTTGCGTCAATTAGGTATGGATGCCTGGCTGATTGGTAAGACGCATATGCGGCCCGATAAAGAGGGCATGGCACGGTTGGGGCTTGATCCTGATAGCATGATTGGTGCACGGGTGGCGGAATGTGGTTTTGATACTTTTGAGCGTGACGATGGTTTGTGGCCGGAAGGGCCGGATGGTTCTTATGACCCGGGTGAGCCGCCGCGTTATAACCGGCATTTACAGGAAAAAGGTTATGACAGTGATAACCCGTGGTTGGATTATGCTAATGCGGGGGTAACCGACGAAGGAGAGATTGCGTCAGGCTGGCTGATGCAGCACGCCTCTAAGCCCGCCAATATCCGTGAGGAAGATTCTGAAACACCTTATATGACCAGTCGCTGTATTGAATTCATTGATCAGTACGGCCAGGATGACAGCAAACCCTGGTTGTGTCATCTGTCTTATATCAAACCGCATTGGCCCTATATTGTGCCAGCGCCTTACCACAATATGTACAGCAAGGAGCATATTCAGCCCCCCAGTCGCGCTGAGTCAGAGCGGGATGATCCACATCCGGTGTATGAGCAATTCATGAATAACGCCATCGGTCAGGCATTCCGGCGTGATGATGTGCTGGAATCGGTGATTCCGGCATATATGGGATTGATTAAACAGGGTGATGATCAGCTCGGGCGCTTGTTTAAGCATTTGGAAGAGGCTGGCCGCATGGATGATACCGTGATTGTGATTACTTCGGATCATGGTGATTACATGGGGGATCACTGGTTGGGAGAGAAAGATCTGTTTCATGAGCCATCAGTGAAAGTGCCGCTGATTATTTATGATCCCTCAGCTGAGGCGGATGCCACGCGTGGAATGGTATGTGATGAGCTGGTGGAGTCGATTGATTTGGCGGCAACGTTTGTCGAGATGGCGGGCGGTACGTTGGAAAACGAACGGGATCATGTGCTGGAAGGGCGTTCGCTGATGCCGCTGCTGCGGGGTGAAGACGTTGAATGGCGTGATTATGTGATTAGCGAATATGACTATTCGGTGACACCGGCAGCGGTAAAGCTGGAGGTTGCACCGCGGGATGCGCGCTTGTTTATGGTGGCTGATCATCGCTGGACTTATGTTAATGCGGCGTTGGGTGGGTTTCGGCCTATGTTATTCGACCGTGAGAATGACCCACAGGAGCTAAATGACCTGGGGGCGAGTACGGCGGTTGAGCATGTGGAAATCATGGCACTGATGGAGGAACGGCTGACTGCCTGGGGGCGGCGCCTGAGTCAGCGTACCAGCCGTTCGGAGAATGGTGTGTTGAAAATGCGTGGTGCTTCAAGGCGTAAAGGAATTGTTCTCGGATTATATGATGGTAGTGAAGCACCAGCAGAATTAACAGAGCGTTTTCGTGGGAAGGTTCGGCAGCGTTTTGATCAGCCCGCTGGTTAATAAAGCGACCGAAAAGACTCCGGTTGCATTAACTGTACGACGGCAGATTTATTGATTTCACCATAAACATGTGGGAATTTTTCTGACCCACCCAGTAAATTTTCATAGCGGGTTTCGGCCTTTAGCTGTGTTGGGTCAATTTCCAATATGACCAAATCCTGTCGTCCCTGATAGTACTTGTCTGCTGTGCGTGCAACCTGGCTATGGTCGGAGCAGTGCACAAAGCCCTCCCGGGTAAAAGCTTCGGGTTGATAGTTCTCGGCGTTTAGCTGAGCGTCCCAGATTTGTTGTTCAGCAATGTGGTATATCATTGGTTCTTGTCTCAGTATTTCCAGTTTGGATCTTTTGCATCTATCAAGCGCATTAACGCAGGCCACTCGGGATGCCTCACCTGTGCGCCGGCTTGTGCTGCGCCACCTTCAAACTGATCCCGGGTATGCATGACCACTGCTTCGTTGATCAGGTTCAGTGTTCCGGCGGCCATTGCCTGTAATTGCACCTGAGCATTGCGGATAAACGCATAATGGCGCACAAAAGCCCAGATTGGTGTGCTGCCAGCTGTAATCAAACCATGATTTTTTAATACCAGGGTGTGGTTGTTATCGCCTAAGGCCTGTTTGAGTCGTAACTGCTCATCACTATTGAGTACGATGCCTTCAAAATCATGATAGCCAACGCGCTGATAGAACTGACAGCCTTCCTGGGTTACCGGGATTACTTCGGTGTCCGTGGCGCATAAAGCCTGCGATACCGCTTCATGGGTATGCAAAATACAATGCAGGTCTTCTCTTGCCTTATGAATTGCGGAATGAATCAGGTAGCCTGCCTGATTTACCGGCCAGGTACTGTTGCAGCGCTTATTACCATCAATATCAATCCGGACAAGGTCGCTGGCGCGTATCTCGTCATAGCGCAGACCAAACGGATTAATCAGGAATTCATCGGTGTCGGGGATGCGGCAGGTAATGTGGTTATACACCACGCTCGTCCAGCCGAAATGATCAACCATGCGATAGCAGGCGGCGAGCTGCAAGCGACTGTCCCATTCGGTTTGGCTAATGCCTGACGGCGGCGGTGGGAACTCAATGGTAAAGTTGCGGTTGGACATTGCTGAAAATTTCTGTTGCCGGGTTGATATCGTTTAGCATACTACGCCATGAATTTTGTGCAGCATGGTTTGTAGTATTAGCACGTAAAATGAGGCGGGTGTTCCAATTACCTTAATACTTGACTGTTTTTGTCAAGAATTGTTAGGATGCACTCAGCTTGAACGGAGAGCATGATAGATGAAGTTAACCACAAAGGGACGCTACGCTGTGACTGCTATGCTGGATTTGGCATTGCATAATGGTGGTCAGCCGGTCTCATTAGCCGATATTTCGGAACGGCAGGATATATCATTATCCTATCTGGAGCAATTGTTCTCCAAGTTGCGCCGTGCCGGTTTAGTGGTGAGCATGCGTGGGCCGGGTGGTGGCTATCAGTTAAATGGTGAGCCGGAAGCCATCGTGGTGGCTGATATTATATCGGCAGTAGATGAGAGTGTTGATGCTACCCGTTGTGGTGGAATGGCAGATTGTCAGGATAATAAGCGCTGTCTGACTCATGATTTATGGGCCGATTTAAGTAATCAGATTCGTAGTTTCTTATCTGATATTACATTGGCGGACATGACAAAGCGTTCTGACGTTCGGGAAACAGCAGAGCGCCAGGAAAAACGTGTATCCTTCGTTGCTAGTTCAAGCACCCACTAAACCTTAAATTAAGCCAGACCAGGCAAGAGTATCGCGAAATGAGTGAAACAAGTGCTCCAATCTATTTGGATTATTCTGCAACAACGCCGGTTGATCCTCGTGTTGCTGAAAAGATGATGCAGTTTTTGACGCCTCAGGGTGCTTTCGGGAATCCTGCCTCACGTAGCCATGCTTATGGCTGGGTAGCTGAAGAAGCTGTGGAAGAGGCACGCGCTAATGTTGCTGCCCTGATTAATGCTAACGCGAAAGAAATTGTCTGGACCAGTGGGGCAACCGAATCTAATAATCTGGCGATTAAAGGTGCTGCCCATTTTAACCAGCGCCGTGGCAAGCATGTTATTACGATGAAGACTGAGCACAAAGCTGTGCTGGATACTTGTCGCCAGCTTGAGCGTGAAGGATTTGAGGTTACCTATCTTGATCCGGAAGAAAATGGTCTGGTCGACTTGCACAAGCTGGAATCAGCGATGCGGGATGACACAACGGTTGTGTCTGTGATGCATGTAAATAATGAGATTGGCGTGATTCAGGATATTGCTGCAATTGGTGAGCTGTGTCGTTCGCGTAAGATTGTTTTCCATGTGGATGCAGCTCAAAGTGCGGGTAAAGTGCCCATTGATATGGAAACTATGCAGATAGACCTGATGAGTTTCTCTGCGCACAAAATTTATGGCCCGAAAGGCATTGGGGCTTTGTATGTCCGGCGTAAGCCACGGGTTCGTATTGAAGCCCAAATGCATGGTGGTGGTCATGAGCGTGGTATGCGCTCAGGAACTTTGGCTACGCATCAAATTGTTGGTATGGGTGAAGCTTTCCGCTTGGCAAAAGAAGAAATGGCAGCGGATAATGAGCGTACCCGTATGTTACGGGATCGTTTGTGGGACGGGCTGCAGGATATTGACGAAATTTACCTGAATGGTGACATGGATCAACGTGTTCCCGGAAATCTCAATGTCAGTTTCAACTTTGTAGAAGGCGAGAGTCTGATGATGTCGCTGAAGAACCTGGCGGTGTCCTCCGGTTCAGCGTGCACCAGTGCAAGTCTGGAGCCTAGCTATGTATTGCGTGCTCTGGGGCGTAGCGATGAGCTTTCACATAGTTCGCTGCGTTTTTCATTTGGTCGTTTTTCTACTGTTGAAGAAGTTGATGAGACGCTTAAGAGTGTTCATCAGGCAGTTGATCATTTGCGTGAACTTTCTCCTTTGTGGGAGATGCATCAGGACGGTATTGACCTGAGTAAAGTTGAGTGGGTAGCCCATTAAATATTTATATACCATGTACTTAGAGAGGTGACACATGGCATACAGCGACAAAGTTTTAGATCATTATGAAAATCCACGCAATGTGGGAAGTTTTGACAAAGGTAATTCACAGGTAGGTACGGGCATGGTTGGTGCTCCGGCCTGTGGCGATGTTATGAAGCTGCAGATTAAGGTCGATGATAATGGCGTGATTGAAGACGCTAAATTTAAGACTTATGGTTGTGGCTCAGCGATTGCATCTTCCAGTCTCTTAACCGAATGGGTGAAGGGTAAAACTCTGGATCAGGCGCGCGAAATCAAAAATACAGATATTGCAGAAGAACTGGAATTGCCCCCGGTAAAAGTTCATTGTTCTGTGCTGGCTGAAGATGCGATTCGTGCTGCTATTGATGACTATCAGGGCAAGCAGGACTAGCTATGGCGATTACCATGACCGAGGTGGCAGCGGATCGTGTTATTACCTTTCTCAATAATCGTGGGAAAGGGGTCGGTTTGCGCCTTGGAGTGAAAACAACGGGCTGTTCCGGAATGGCTTATACCATGGAATTTGCTGACGAGCTGGAAGAAACGGATACCGTATTTGAGGATCAGGGCGTAAAGATTATTGTTGATCCGAAAAGTCTGGTTTATCTCGATGGTACGGAGCTGGATTATGGTAAAGAAGGGCTGAATGAAGGCTTTAAGTTTACCAATCCTAATGAGTCGGCACGTTGTGGTTGTGGCGAGAGTTTTACGGTTTAAAATGCCCGTTTCTTTTGAGTGGTAGATATGTCGCAGGTTTCAGCTTCTAATCCTGATGTGACTCATTCTTCAGTAATGCAGATGCCTGACGGCTTTAACGGTTCATGGTTTGATTGGTTTGGTTTACCAAAGCAATTTTCCATTGATCGTGCTCAGCTGACAAAGCGCTTTCGTGAATTGCAGTCTCAATACCACCCTGATCGCTTTGCGCATGCTTCTGATCAGGAGCGGCGCATGGCTGTGCAACTGACTTCCCTTATTAATGAGGCGCATGACGCGTTACAGCATCCGCGTTTGCGGGCACGTTATTTGCTGGAGCAGGCCGGGGTTGAGTTTAATGATGAGCGGGACACTTCTTCTGATCCTATGTTCCTTATGCAGCAAATGGAAATGCGTGAGGCGATAGAAGATGCAGAGTCAGCATCGGATCCGCTTGATGCTTTGGAGGCTGTTGGTAATCAGATTAAAGAAGATGTGTTGGCGCTGGAAAATGAGTTTGCTAAAGCCTGGAATGAATCTGACTTATCTGTTGCTAAAGAACTTATGCTGAAAATGCGTTTTTTTGAACGTTTGCTGGAAGATGTGAAGGGTCGTGAAGAGCGTATTGAAGATGCGCTTTGAGTTTCCTGATATGTTTCTCTATACCTCGGATCTGTCTGTCATCAGATCGATGAATACTTAAAGGTTTTTCATGGCTTTATTGCAAATTTCTGAGCCGGGCATGTCAACGGCCCCGCACCAGCATCGTCTGGCAGTTGGCATTGATTTGGGGACAACAAATTCGCTGGTAGCAGCTGTGCGGAGCGGGCAGGCTGATACTTTGGCTGATGGTGCCGGGCAACATTTGTTGCCTTCCGTCGTTCGTTATCAGGCGGATGTTGATCCTGTTGTTGGTGCGGAAGCTCAGGCTGCTGCACTGCAGGATGCCGTAAATACACTGGCTTCGGTTAAGCGTTTGATGGGACGGGGGATTGCTGACTTATCGACATTGGCTGGCCAGTTGCCTTTTGTGTTCGCTGAAACAGATAGCAGCGTGCCCCGCATCCGGACGGCGGGTGGTAATGTTTCAGCTGTGGAGGTCTCCGCAGAGATCCTGCGAGTTCTTAAACAGCGTGCTGAGAATTCACTGGGTGGTGATTTATCTGGTGTTGTGATCACTGTCCCCGCCTATTTTGATGATGCTCAACGCCAGGCAACCCGTGACGCAGCGACGCTTGCTGGTTTGAATGTCTATCGTCTGCTTAATGAGCCAACGGCAGCAGCTATTGCTTATGGCCTGGATAAACAGGCAGAGGTAGAGCAGCAGGATGAACGGGTCATTGCTGTTTATGATCTGGGTGGCGGTACTTTCGATATCTCAGTTCTACGCCTGAACAAAGGTGTATTTGAGGTGCTTGCAACCGGTGGTGACTCTGCGCTGGGTGGCGATGATTTTGATTTGGCGATTGCAGACTGGATGTTGGGGCAGTCGGGTGCCGTTTCTGAAGACCCTCAGTTCTTGCGGGCCGCCCGCGAGGTTGCACGAGAGGCTAAGGAAGGATTGACCACTGCTGAAGTGGTTGAGGTTAGTCTTGGAGATTGGCAGGGAGAGTTAACGCGTGAACAGATGAATGCTCTGGTCGCGCCATTAATTAAGAAAACCCAAATTGCTTGTCGACGTGCTTTGCGTGATGCTGGTCTGGAAAAGTCGGATGTGCAGGATGTCGTGATGGTCGGCGGCTCTACGCGTGTTCCGGCTGTGCGTGAGCAGATTGGTGAGTTTTTTGCCCGTGAGCCATTAACTGATCTGGATCCTGATCGTGTTGTTGCGTTAGGTGCGGCGATTCAGGCCGATATTTTGGCTGGCAATAAGCCTGATGCAGAAATGCTATTGTTGGATGTTATTCCTTTGTCATTGGGTCTGGAAACCATGGGTGGTTTGGTTGAAAAAGTCATTCAGCGCAATACCACAATTCCTATTGCCCGTGCTCAGGAGTTTACAACCTTCAAAGATGGTCAAACAGCGATGTCTATTCATGTCTTGCAGGGAGAGCGTGAAACGGTTGAAGATTGTCGTTCGCTGGCAAAGTTTGCACTGCGTGATATACCCCCAATGGTTGCAGGGGCAGCGCGAATAAAAGTCACTTTCCAGGTTGATGCGGATGGTTTGCTTAATGTCACTGCGCAGGAAGAAACAACAGGCGCAGCAGCAGGGGTTGAAGTTAAGCCATCTTATGGTTTAAGTGATAATGAAATTGAAACCATGCTGCGTGATTCGATGGAAAATGCACGCGAGGACATGGAAGCACGGCGATTGCGTGAGCAGCAGGTTGAAGCCGATCGTGTGCTTGAGGCATTGGATGCTGCGCTGAAAGCTGATGGCGATGCTCTGTTAACTGAGGCTGAGCGTGCTGGGTTAATGTCAAAACGTGCTGATTTGTTCGCTGCACGTCATAATGATGGCCATGCAGCGATTGAGGTGGCGATCAAAGCGATGGAGAAGGCTGCGGAATCTTATGTTGCGCGCCGAATGAATGAGAGTGTGCGAGCTGCGATGGCCGGGCACAATGTTGATGAATTTTCAGGTTGAACCTGTTCAGGAATAGTTATGCCACAGCTTATTTTTCTTCCCCATGATGAATTGTGCCCGGAGGGTGCGGTATTTGAAGTCGAGCCGGGGATGAGTATTTGTGATGCAGCGTTGAAAAGCGGGCTGGAAATTGAACATGCCTGTGAGAAATCCTGTGCCTGTACCACTTGCCATGTGCATGTGCGTGAAGGATTTGATTCTTTGGAAGAAGCGACGGATCAGGAAGAGGATTACTTGGATAAAGCATGGGGTGTTGACCCTGATTCCAGGCTTAGCTGTCAAGCCTTAGTGGCTGATGAAGATCTGGTAATCGAAATTCCAAAATATACGATCAATATGGTTTCAGAGAATCATTAGGAGTCAGAGTCATGGATGAATTGAAGTGGACAGATACCCTTGATGTTGCAATTGAGTTATTTGAAAAGCATGAAGATGTTGATCCGCGTTACATACGTTTCACCGATCTGCATGCATGGGTAATGGCATTGGAAGGTTTTCAGGATGATCCTGAGCGGTCAAATGAAAAAATCCTGGAAGCCATTCAAATGGCCTGGATTGAAGAAGCGGATTTAGATTAGTTTTTTGCTACATTGCTTAGTGCTTTTGTATGAAGCTTTAAGGCAGCTTGGTTGAAAACAATCAAGCTGCCTATTTGTTGATTATCCACCAAATTGTTGCTTTACATCGCGTTCAATTGAGGCTGTCTCGCGTAATTTAATCAGCTGGTAACTCATGTTTTTCGCCAACCGTTTGAAGTCCTTCATTTCTTTGGCTGTTAGCATTCCTTTTTTAGGTAGCTTGACCTTCATCGGGTTTTTAGGTTTGCCGTTAACATGGAACTCATAATGGACATGGTTGCCGGTTGAGCGGCCGGTTGAGCCAACGTAGCCAATAACATCACCACGTTTGACCTTCGCTCCGACACCAAGGCCTTTCTTGTATTTTGACATATGGCCATAACGGGTTGTCACTCCATAACCATGTCTTAGTTCAATAGACTTGCCATAGCCGCCTTTCCGTCCTACAAATCTGACTCTGCCATCACCAGTTGCATAAATAGGTGTTCCACGTGGGGCTGCAAAGTCTGTTCCGGAATGCATGCGGCGCTTGCGCAATACCGGATGCCGGCGCATGCCAAAGCCTGATGATAATCGTCCTCTTTTCAGCGGGCGGCGATTGAAAGCAACCTGTTTGATTTCTACATCATCGTTAGGCTTTAAATAGATCGATTTTTCACTGTTAAGGGTGAAGCGAATGCGTTGATAGATGTCGCCTCTGTGTTTGAATTCTGCAGCTAAAACGTTGTCAGTGAAAATGCGTTCGCTTTGATAGTAGTAGTCTTCAAAAATAACGCTAACCTGATCGCCAGGCTTGATACGGCGAAAGTTAACGTCTTTCTTGAAGATCTTTACTAGCTGACGGGAGACTGAAACCGGAACGCCTGCTTTCTCAGCATCGTAGTGGAAAGGGTTGTGTATGGTGAAGGCAATTCGGTTATGTTGCTCTTCAAACAGGCCATTATCCCATTTGCCACTGTATTTGCCATCCTGGAAGGAGACAATGTAAGCTTTACGTTTTCCTGTGGCGTAAATTAGCTGTTTAACCTTCCGGTTATCAATTTGCACAAGAAGCTTTTTGTCAGCTTTAAGCTTCGATAGCTCCTTTTTCACTGATTTATCTAACAAGATGCTTTCAGTGCTGGTTGCTAGTTTTAATGGAGCAAGAATATCGTCTAATGTTTCCCCGCGAGAAATATGCCGTAGTTCCCATTTGCCGGTTACAGCAGAGGGTAGGGTTGCTATTTCATGGCCGGTATAAGTTTCGATTGCGGTTGGTAATGGCAGCTCAACAGTATTGTCCGTAACTGTGACTGGATCATTATGCTCGAAATGCTCGTCTGATATCGCCTCAATCGTAAAGTGTTTTGACGTCTCAATAGTGGGGGGATTGATTTTAGAGTAGACGGGAATGTTGCCAATGACGGCAAATGTGCCAAGTAATATAAGAGAACGGGTTGCGAGATAGCGCAACGGTCGTCGTTTTCTTAGTTGTGGTGCTGAGCCTTTATCAGAAGAAGAGTAGCCGTTGTGTGCAGAGGTATTAGTTGTCTCTGCCTGCGGTGCCTGACTACCCCCGCTAATAATAACTTCGATTCCACCTGTCGGTAGATTATATCGTTCCATTGCCTGGCTCCATTTTTTATTATTATCTTGGAGACTGGGCCTTCGTCCAGAAATTAACAATGTAGCAACTCCATGTATGCAAATCCTTCCCTGCCATATAACTTTTTACGGCTATCTGTGGCTGTTGGAAGGCTAGCCAAGCACCACTTAATAAGTACTGAATTGCATTATGAGCGGTATTTGGATTGCATGTTGTTTAACTAACACTAACCTCGTAAAGCATCACGCAAGGCCTATAAATCAAAACATTTCGTGATAAGCTAAGCCCGCTTTTTATGGCAAAACTGCGTTAATGTCAACTTTGAAGCGTTTTTGATGGGTCAGGTGGCGGATGATTTGCCAAAAATGGGCTAATCCCCAGTAAAAAATTGTGATCAAAAGTGTCTATAAGGGATGCAGGTTTTTGTGTTCCGTATCCATAGTGTTTCAGTTTGCTCTGGTTGTTGCCTGAATAGTTCTGTTTTGGCTTGTAAGTCGTTCTGATTTTGCTAAGTCTGAGTATGTTATAGATCACTCTCAAATGTAGAAGGCCGTTTTCCAGGTGTTTTCAAATTTTTTTGTTCTGGGGTTTAGTTGAGTGAAAGGGTTGCTGGGGCTTGGTTTGAAGTGTGTAGATTGTTGATAAATAAAGGTTCTGTTGGTGTGTTTTGTGCTGGGGACTTGAGTGGTGCGACTAGGAGTCAGAAATAAGATGAAAAAAGTGTGCAAATAAGTATTGACGGTTTAGAGAGTGTCTGTATAATTCGCCTCTCTTCTGGTGACGCAGAGATCTGAAAAGCCTTTATTAAACAAGGGTTTGTCGGGT
>JBMZDK010000069.1:0-16466 GCA_049614265.1 Thiolinea sp. | reverse complement strand
AAACACGTTGCTGCACGACGGGTAGCACACAGGAATGAGAACAGCAGAGGTCACTATGTTACGCAGTCTAAAAGAACGAATCTTACAAACCGCCTGTTTTGAGTTGGGAGGGTTATTGCTTTCTGTGCCGGTGTTTGCTGCGCTGACGAAAGCGGGTGAATTCGATGCACTGCTGACGCTGGTTGCAATATCTGTCGCGGTTATGTGTTGGGCAGGTTTGCATAACTATCTCTTCGATTGGGTCGAGTTTCGACTGACTCAGCGGCTGGCGAGTGATCGCCCCACCAGCATGCGGCTTGTTCATGCGCTCAGTCATGAAGTGTCTGCGATTGTTGTGAGTCTTCCGATTTTAATCTGGTTAAGCGGTTTGAGTTGGCAGGAAGCCTTGCTGGCGGATATCGGTTTGACTCTGTTTTATGCAGCTTATGCTTTCATTTTTTACCGTATTTATGACGCGGTTCGCCCTGTGCAAACCGTACAACTACAAGGAATATAATATGATTATCAACCACCCTAACCCCCGCGCCAGTCAAACGATGCAATTTGGTGTGCACCTGATGGTCGATGGTTATTATGCCAATAGCACTGCGATGACGGATAAAGAGGAATTAAGGGCATTGCTGGAGACTCTGCCCGCTGAGATGGGAATGCACACGATCTGTGAGCCTGTGGTGAAAGAAGTCGGAGCAAATTGCAAAAAAGATCCGGGTGGATTGTCTGGTATTGTGATGATTGCTGAGAGCCATATCAGTTTTCATACCTTTCCGGCGCGGGGTTTTGTAACCATTGACTTGTATACCTGCCAAAATGATCTGGATGTTGAGGCAACGTCCAAACGTCTGGTTGAGGCTTTTGGCATAGTGGAAGCAGATATTTATGTGCAGGAACGGGGCATGCGTTATCCGACAGAAAATCTGCCGGAGTTTGTTACTAATGATGTTCCTGCAATTGCGGCATGAAACCTCGATGTTCAGCGCCGCATCAGATCCTGAAAGCTGCGGTCGAGTCCGTCTAATACCGGCTCTATATCTTCATGGGACAGGCATAATGGTGGCACCATGCGCAGGATATTTTTGAAGTTTCCGGATTTAGATAGCACGATGCCATGCTCACGGGTACGCTCAAAGACATAAGCTGTTTCGTCTGGTGCAGGCTCTTTCGTCACGCGATCCTGTACCAGTTCAATCGCCTGCATAAACCCTGTGCCTCTGACATCACCGATCACCGGGTATTTTTCCTGTAATGCTTTGAGGCCCCGATGGAGTTCTGCACCAACAGTACGCGCATTTTCGATGAGCTTATCACGTTCAATGACCCGTAATACCGCACGCCCCGCAGCGCAGGCCACCGGATTAGCGCCATAGGTATGGAATAGAAACTTACCTGCCATGGATTCAGCGATATCACGCTTAACAACCACTGCCCCTAACGGAATGCCGTTGCCAATCCCTTTGGCCATGACAACCACATCGGGGACGACATCATGTGCTGCAAAGCCCCACATCGCTTTACCGGTCTTACCAAAACCTGCTTGTACCTCATCAATAATCAGTAATCCACCAGCTGCACGTACCCGTTCAGCTGCACCTTTGATATAGCCATCCGGCATTTCGACAATACCGCCATAACCCTGTACCGGTTCGATAAACATACCGGCCAGACTGCCACTGGTGGTGTAAGCGATTACCCGATCCAGTTCATCAAGATAAGGCTGAGTGCCGGCACCAAATGCCCCCCGGTATTGATTCGGCTCCGCAGCGAACCCGATATTTGCGATCTGGCCGATATTGTGGCGGAAATTACTGACCCCGGTGAGGCTTTGCGCACCGAAAGTAGCACCGTGATAAGAGTTTCGTAAAGCGATCAGATCGTGATTGCCGGTGTAGGCTTTAGCCATCATCATCGCCAGGTCGATTGCCTCGGCACCAGAGTTAGTGAAATGTACGACCCAGTCTTCGCCGGCGGGCATAGTAGCAGCAAGCTCTTCTGCAAAATGTGCGGGAACCGGGTGGTAGAACATGGTTGTACAGTGAGTGAGTTGTGCGGCCTGCTCCTGTACAGCGGCCACCACATCTGGTTGTGCATGTCCGACACTGATACACAGATTCATTCCCAGAAGATCAATAAGCTTATTGCCTTTATCATCCCACAGGTATTGCCCCTGGCCACGCTTCAGAATGAGTGGATTCTGATAGGGAACAAAAGCGCGTTGTGAGGCTGCATAATAACGCTCACGTTTTCTGATGATTTCGTCACTGTTCCAGTCAACCGGGAGTGGGTTGTATTCATGTGAGTTGGCGGTCATGGCGTTTCCTGTTTTGTGCGCTCGGTAAACTTGATTATCAAGTATTTATACCGGTCTGAGAGTAATTTCAAGGCGAAGTCAGTTTTTCCAGCGCGTGGCTGATCGCTTTGCGTGTTGCTGGCCCGGGTCGTAAAATGGGTAATCTAACCTCATCAGTACAAAGCCCCAACAACGATGCTGCATACTTGATTCCGGCAGGGCTTGGTTCCAGCCCCAGGGCTTGTTCCAGTGGCATCAGTCGTTCATGCAGAGATAATGCGGTTTGAAAGTCACCTTGCAGGCTGGCCGTTTGCATTTGGGCAAAGAGGGCGGGCGCAACATTAGCGACTACCGAAATACAGCCATTGCCGCCCTGCGCATTATAGGCCGGAGCCGTCATATCTTCGCCGGATAGGTAGCTGAACTCCTTATTGATGAGTTGGCGTTCAAGACTAATTCTGGACAGGTCTTTGGTGGCATCCTTGACACCGGTAACTCGTGGTAATTCAGCCAGGCGTGCCATAGTTTTCGGCGAAATATCGACAATCGCACGTGGTGGAATATTGTAAACAATGATTGGCAGGTGAGTCTGGTCATGCAGGAACTTAAAGTGCTGATACAACCCTTCTTCTGAGGGGCGGTTGTAATAACCGGCGACGCAGAGTACGGCATCAGCACCAACCTGCTCTGCGTATTGTGCCTGCTCCAGCGCTTCAAGCGGGTTGTTAGAACCTGCGCCCGCAATCACCGGAATACGGCGGGCTGTTTCTTCTACCACGATACGTACAACCGTTTTGTGTTCTTCATGGGTAACGGTGGGGGATTCACCGGTGGTTCCCATTGGCACCAGGCCATGAGTACCTTGTTCAATATGCCAGTTGACGAGGTGGCGTAGAGCTGGTTCATCAATCTGACCGTTGCGGAATGGGGTAATTAATGCTGCAAAAGAACCGCGAAACATCATGATTTCCTCTTCTTGGATTAAATTTCAGGGCAAAAAAAAGCCCGGTCACAATAAATGCGGCCGGGCTTTGATGTATTTTTAGACTATTTCTACTGTCTACCTACACATAGCTCTCCATCGCCGCAATGCTGCAGCGTTTAGGTTTTGACTGGAGAAGCAATGTGTTATTCATGGATTCAGTATTTCAGGTTTTATTGCTTAAGTAAATGGCCCGCCCTTTAGAAGCTTTGGATTACTCAGAACTGGCCAGGGTAATCTTCCGGCAAATTGTCCGACGACATATCAGCAATGGAATAATGCCGGTGCGAATTCTGATGTTGGTTAGTTATCTGTGGGTTGGAGATCAATGCCCTGGATATTGTCAACAACGGAATCATCACGACAGATCACCGTTGCCAACAGTGATTGCTTTTTTTCGACGGTCACACCGGCCTCATAGCCCTTTTTCTCATCTTCCTCCATTTTGTCGATAGAGGTGTAGACGTTGTACCGGTATTCGCCATTGGGTATGGTGACGGAATAATTGATGTAGCGACCGAAGCCGTGCCATTGAAAGGTGCTGGCTTTAGCGCGCGGAACGGAAAGTGCGAGTTCAGGTTTACTGCCGATTTTACCGAAAGAATAACTGATGGTTTGGCCGGCGTCGCAAACTTCGATTTGTTTGTTGTTGGTGGTAGTGCAGCTGAAAACAGTTTTACTGCCACCGTCACAGGCAGCGTAAGCATTGCTTCCGATGACCATGCTAATAGCAATGGTCAGAGGGAGATTCTTGGATATTTTCATCTTAGTGTCCTCAGCGTCTTAGAGATTAAGGCAGTAACTGATTGCTTTTTTTGTGTCCTGTCGTTCCTGACTACTTTAGTGAAGAGGACGATTGTATGCTGTATGTTAATGCACATAATGCGTGTGAAAAATGTTATAGCGACTTAGGCTTAATGCAGAAGTTGACTAATCGGGGCGCGAGTTGTTCAATAGATAGTGGTACGTTTTGTTTGTGTCGCCGGAATTCGGCGTCTCCTTTCATTTTCATATTGCTCCAGTAGAAATAGCTGGTCTCCCCGCCATTTGTACCCAGTTCTTTGTATATATCCGGCATGCTGGGAACATGGTCACCGTAAAAACCCAGTACGCTGTGCCTTTCACGTTTTTTAAGCTGTTCTTTCAGCATGCCTAACATTGTATCTGCATTACTTAGGTGGCGCAGATAAACGGTCAGGTCGTTATGCTTTTCAGGAGTTTCCCCTGTATAGAGCTTTTGAACATCTTCCTGTGTTGTTTTTTCAAGGTGAAGTGGGCCATGGTTTTCCATCGTAATTGCAAAGATAAACAAAGGCTGATCTGTGTTGTGATTAGCTAAAATTTCAGAAATTTTTTCCTGCACTGCCTGGTCGCTAATATATGGGCCATATGTTTGATTTGTATCAAAGTCACCGATATCAATAAATTCATCAAAGCCGAATAAAGGGAAAGCTTTATCGCGGCAAAAAAAGCTGGAATGATGTGGATGGATTGCAATACAGCGATAGCCCAGTGATTTTAACTGGCTGGCTATCGTCGGTGTTTTTTCTTTTTTCAGGTATTGATAGGGGTTAAAACGGTAGTGTTTTAAGCTCTGGTTATTTACACCACTAAGGAAGGCGAATTCTGAGCGCAGAGTGTTGGCACCCCAGGCCGGAACTTCAAGAGACCCATATTGAATTGATTCTGCACAGGCAGTATCGAACTGATTAAGAACTGTTGGATTAATAGCTTTGCATAATGCACGTGGGTCAAAAAATGACTCGCTTTGTATCACGATGAGATCGGCCATTTGGTGAGCTGATGGTCTTTCAGAGCTTGGTTGCTGTTGCCGTTCTGCAAAAGGGGAAGCTTGTTTGATCGCCGCCTGTAGAGAAAGTAGTTGATCTGAAGTATTGGATTGTATCGCATAGATAGCTAAGCTGTTGAAAAATCCATGGTTTTTAATGTCGTTGTGTGGGTCGAAAGTGAGGTTAATAGTTTTGCAGATGTGAATAGCGATAATGACGCTAAATGCAATTGCTAGTGTTATTGAAAGATAAAAGTCTACATTTTTTGAAATTGGTGGTTCCCAATAGATAGCAAGTAAAATGAATGTGATGCTGGAAATTATTGCTATAACTGTGAGAGGGATGTTTAAAAAAGGCAGGAATAAGCGAGGGTGTTTGACTACTTGTACGTATAGAAAAATATCTGAGAATACAAACGGTTCCTGTAAGGCATGGTGTTTTGCCTGGTTAATTACTAAAAGTATGCCAGCTAATGCAAGAGTCAAAATGCTTGCCAGGATAGGGCGTTGAGTCAGTAGCAGATAAAATACGAATACTGAGCTTACGAGCACTGTTTGTAAGAACCATAGCCTTAGTGTATAGGGTTTTGGCGTCAGATTTCGGGGCAAAAGGAATTGGGAAAAGTGGGCTAAAAGTATGGTCATCAGGTATGAAGCAAGTAAGGTCATTTTGTCTCCGAATCCATTAAATGACTATTGTTTATTGTAACCCGATAAATTGAGAAAAAATAAAGAAACAGAGAAGGGCAGCATAGAAATTGCCCGCATTCCCCAACTAAGTGGGAATGGAAAAGAAATAATAGCTTTGTTTTTCTTTAAGCCAGCTTTTATGATTATAGCCGCTCTTTCTGCACTAATCATGAAGGGTTTGGGGGCATTGAAAGTATTGCTCATGTTGGATGAGACAAAGCCCGGGCAAATGATGTTGACTTTTATACCTTTGGGTGCCAGCCAGCCTCGCAAAGCTTCGCCATAAGATTTTACTGCTGCTTTACTGGCACAATAAGATGGCGTAACCGGCATTCCACGATAAGCTGCCAGTGAACTGGTAATGGCAATTTGGCCACTACCACGTGCTTTCATAGCAGGTAGTATGGCATCAATACTATGAATAACGCCGTAAAGATTCGTATCAAGCAGATGGCAAATATCCTGAATAGATTCTGCCTCACCATTCTCACTTATCTGGTTGGTGACTCCCGCATTAGCAATAAGCAAAGTGACGGGTGATTCTGAGTCAAAGGATTGCATCCAGCTGGTAAGTGCTGCGGTGTTGGTCAGATCCAAAACACCGGTATGGACTATTGCGCCTTTTTGGCGGCATTTGTCGGCGATTTCTTCTAAACGTTTGGCGTTACGTCCGATTAATCCCAGGGTGGTTTGTGGTGAAGCATAAGCCAGTGCCAAGGCTGCCCCGATACCGTTACTTGCCCCGGTAATCAGAATGCTTGATTTTTGTTGTGTGGGCATTCGAAAGTTAGCAGAGGTTAATGTTTTCTGTACATGTAACTATTTGAGGGTAACTTTCCGCCATAACTTGTGATGGGTAATAAATCTGTGGTTAAAGGCTCGGTATTAGTTACCGTTTCTGTGGCTGTTATGCTGACACTAACAGGCTCAATATTTAGGCGCGCCAAGCTGCCTTCAATAGCAAGCTTGATACCACGTCTCGAATAGAAGTCGCCATTGATTTGAGTGTGTTTGATAATAGTATGACGAAAGCTGCGGTACAGATTTTTATCAGCAGGAACACCTTCTGCCCAAAACCTATCAAGGCCGTCCTGGAAGGTGAGACCGGGAATATCAAAAATGGCCTTCCCCAAAGCACAGGTTGGTGAACCGTGGTACAAGGCTGAAGTGCCAGTTGTACTGTTTACAAGTATTGTTCCCGCTGTATTTTTTAGTAATGTTGGTAAGTGGCCTGCTTCGAGAAAACGTATCCGGTGACGAATGCCTAAGGAGTCTGCCCGCCGCATGACTTGCTTATAATGATCGATAAGGCCTGTTGCTAAAGGATGGTTTTTAACAACCAGAAGTGCATCAGAAGGAGCATTCTGAGCAAAAGAGCTTAAAACCCGTTCAATAGCATGTTCGATACTGTTGTAAGGCGAATGCACTTTGATCTGTGAGTCTGAATCAAGTTGGAGGGGAAATAAGTAGAAGGATTGTTTTTGGGCAATGAGTTGCCGAATTGTCCGGTTATCTTTTCTGGCGCGCCATAGCTTAATGGTGGGTAGACGTGTTGCCCATCCTGCATATTCCAGTAAAGCATTGGCTGGGCGATGAGTACGATAATATGGAAATAAGGGTTTTAGCAGCGCATTAGCCAGACGATAGTTGATGTCATGAGTGGCACGGATGCCAAAGGTCTTTCCAACCTCGTTGATTTTGTCAGTTTCCTCTGAATCGGTAATTTTATGCCAAAATTCAGCAGGCTTTTTTAGTAGTTCTGAGTGCCCATTGACGCCATTTGATTCCAGTGTTACCCAATTAGGGCGAAGATAGCCTTCTTCATAAACATGGATACTGACTCCCTTTTCCTGCAAGAGAGCGATGGCGCTTTTGTGAACAGGGCGGGTATCTCCAAATAAAACGATGTCGGTAAAATGATACTTATGATGTTTCTCTTCCAGCCAGTTTGGCAGTTGTTCAATGGGTTGATTGAAGCGCCAGCTCTTTGTGCCAATAGAGAAGAGGGCATCGCCACCACAGAAATTAACACGGTAGGTTTCGTGTCCTCTGCTACTTATTGCTTTACTTAATTCCTTAAAAAAAGGAGTAGCAACTCCTTGTAGGAATAGGAATTTTCTGCGAGCCATTTATACCTGATGTATCAACGTTTGTTGTGAGTCAAAGGAGTATAGGTTATGGGGGCGCTGGTTATCAACTTTGGTTATGCTAATGGCAGCATTAATACCGATAGGGGGAACTAATGCTGAAATAAAGCTGACTGCCAAGACTGTGGCTATTATGCCACAAAAATTTGTTTTTGAGTAAATAAAATTAAAATCCCGGATCGTGTTACTTTTGCCTACTTGAATTTCATTAGAAACGCCATACCTTTAGGCTAAATTTTAAATATGTACAATCTGGTTCACTAAAGGTGGAGTTGCGGACACCATGAACAATAATATGTTGATTAACGCTGAAGGGCTTTCCCGGTTTTATGGTGGACACTGTGCTGTGGAAAATCTGAGTCTTACCCTGCGGAAAGGTGAGGTGCTGGGGCTATTGGGGCCAAACGGTGCAGGCAAGTCAACAACGATGCAAATGTTGACCGGCAATCTTGCACCTGCAACCGGGGAGATTCGTATCAATGGCATTGATCTGTTGGATGAGCCATTAGAGGCAAAACGCAATCTGGGTTATTTGCCTGAACAGCCACCGGTATATCGTGACCTTACCGTTAATGAATTTTTGCTTTACTGTGCGCAATTGCATGGTCTTGCTGGGTCTGATGCACAACAAGCTGTTGAAAAAGCGCGACAAAAGTGCAGTTTGGTTGAAGTGCAACATCGTTTGATTTCGAATTTATCGAAGGGCTTTCAACAGCGTGTTGGTATTGCGCAGGCTATCCTGCATAACCCGGCGATTATTATTCTGGACGAGCCAACAGTGGGGCTTGATCCTATTCAAATTCGTGAAATTCGGACATTAATACGTGAGCTAGGTGAGGAGCACGGTGTTATTTTATCAACGCATATCCTGCCAGAGGTGCAAACAGTCTGTGACCGGGTGCAAATCCTGAATCGGGGTAAAACTGTGTTTAATGGTGGTTTGCAGGGCGTATCTTCGCTGGAAAAAATATTTTTTGATCTGGTGTATCAGGATGATCCGGCTATTGCTGATGGTTCCGGTGAGGATCCTGGCCAGGAAGAGGGTAGTGCAGATAAAGCTGCCAAACATGGGGCAACGATGTGAATATTATTTTGACGATTGCCCGCACTGAGTTCCGGCGTATGTTTAACTCTCCATTAGCATGGAGTGTGCTGGCTTTGGTGCAGTTCATTCTTGCCTGGGTATTTTTGCTTGGTTTAAATGAATACCTGACACAAATCCAGCCGATGATGGTTGGTCGTGAAAGTACACCGGGTATTAGCGATCTTGTGGTGTCTGCCCTGTACTTATGGGCTGGCATGATTATGTTAGCTGTTATGCCTATCCTGACAATGCGTTTGTTAGCTGAAGAGCGAATGAACCAAACACTGGCTTTGTTGAGAACTGCACCAGTATCAATTACCCAAATCGTATTGGGTAAGTATCTTGGACTGTTGATGCTGATTGGTTTGATGGTGGCTATGCTAAGTTTGATGCCTCTTTCGCTGGCACTGGGTACGTCGTTGGATTGGGGGAAGTTAGCGGCAGCAGTACTGGGTCTGTTTCTATTGCTTTCTTCTTTTGCTGCAGCAGGTTTGTTTCTGTCTTCATTAACACGGCAGCCAATTATTGCAGCAGTGAGCACTTTTGGCCTGTTGGTTTTCCTGATGATTCTTTACATCTCAGGTAATTCTCAGGGGGCTGGTAGTGAGCTGTTTATTTATTTATCCCATTTTGGTCACTTCCTTTCTTTTCTGGAGGGAATTTTTGATAGCAGTGACTTGGTTTACTACCTGTTATTTATCGGCGGCTTCCTGTTGTTGACCATCCGAAAGTTAGACAACGACCGGTTGCGGGGATGAGCTGATGAAAATGACTCGTCGTGCACACCGTTTTATTCATCTGCAAAATGCGGTGTTTTATGTGTTATTTGCAGTGGTCATTGGTCTATTGGCATTTTTCAGTCGCCAATTTTCTTATCAGGCTGACTGGACTTATGGGAGCCGTAACAGTCTGAGCGAAACGACCCATGAACTGCTTAATGGCATTGCAGCTCCATTGAAGTTTGTTGCTTATGTGCCGGATGATCCGGCCTTGCAGGAACAGTTGCGCAAACTGGTGGCAAAGTATCAGCGTATCCGTGGGGATATTGGCCTGGAGTTCGTTAATCCTGATTTGGATCCGGTAAGGGCACGTCAGGATGGTATTCAGTATGCGGGTCAGTTAGCGATTCATTTGGGGACAAAAACCGAGGTGGTTGAATCAACCGGGGAATCGGTGATTGCTAATGCGCTGCAACGTATGAGTCGGGGTGCTGAGCGATTGGTCGTGTTCCTTGAGGGGCATGATGAACGTGATCCGTTAGCAGAGCATTCCTCCGGCATGTCGCAGTTTGTTGAACTGATAAAGCGTAGTGGTTTTCGCGTACAGCCACATAATCTGGTGCGTAGTCAGTCGGTACCTGATAATGCCCGGTTTTTAGTGATAGCTGCGCCGCAAAAAGCTTTATTAGAAGGCGAAGTGAAAGTTGTTACTGACTACGTGGAACAGGGCGGTAATCTGCTGTGGCTGCATGACCCGGAAAGCACTGAAAGCCTCGATGAACTGGCTGGGCTATTAGGTATTCAGCTCGGAGGGGGTACTGTGGTTGATGCTAATGAGCACTTGCATGCTTTGTTGGGTATTGACCATCCGGCTGTTGTGCCTGTTGTGGATTACGGGCGCTCAGTGCTGGGTGAGAAATTGACCGGCTCTCAAAGTCTGTTTCCATTTTCAACAATGGTGGCCCGCTTGCCAAAACCTGATGAGGGGGCTTTGGTTTGGCAAATTGATGAGTTTCTGAATACATTGCCCAATAGCTGGCTGGAATCTGGCGAGATTGAAGGCGATATTGCATACATAGAGGAAGATGGTGATCAGTTGGGGCCAATCACTATCGGTTTGGCCTTAACACGCCTGCTGGATGCTCCTGTTGATGGTTCGACTAATGCGGCTGTGTCGGAAACTATGAATCGTGGTGATCAGCAACGGGTTGTTGTGGTTGGTGACAGTGACTTTATGCTGAACTCATTTATTGGTCAGGGAGTCAATGTTGATCTGGCGACAAATATATTTAATTGGCTGAGTGCTGACGATAATCTGCTGAATATCAAAACGAGTAGTGCACCTGATACCCATCTGGAGATGGGAGAAAAAAGCAGTTTGGTACTGGCTGTATTTTTCCTGATTGTGCTGCCGCTTTTGTTGATTACTACTGGTGTCGTTATCTGGTTACGACGCAGGAGGCGGTAATGAGTGGTTTGCAGTCGCGACGTTTGTGGCTAAATCTGCTGATGCTACTGCTAGTGGTTGGTCTGAGCGGTTTGGCTTGGTGGCTTGTCAATAAGCCACAGCATGGTGAAGAACTTTTGTATTCGGAGTCGCCCGATGCGATAAAGCTGATTACTCTGGAAAGGCCGTCCGAACTTGAAGAGGCGCGTAAGATTCGTTTTGAGCTTCAGGATGGTTATTGGTGGATGGTAGCGCCACGCAAGATCATGGCTAATGGTGTGCGTTTGCGTCAGTTATTCACTTTTCTTAATGAAGAGGTGGTCGCGAGTTATGATGCAGCCGGAAAAGACCTGAAACAATATGGCCTGAATCCTGGCAAGGTAACGCTGCGGTTTAATGAGCAGCAATACGTGCTGGGAATAAACAATGCGGTTTCCAATAACCGTTATGTTTTGCATAAAAATAAAATTAAGCTGGTTTCTGAGGCAATTTATGGCTCCGTGACAGGTGATTGGGTGAATTTCGTTTCCTTGCGCTTATTGCCGGAAGGTAGGCAAGTACAATCTGTTAGTCTGCCCCAGGGTTATGAGCAGACCAGTGACCTTGCCAGTAGCTGGCAGAATGCAGATGCAATACGCCTTGAACCAATGGACTCAGTGAACCAGGCACCAGAGGGAGCTGGGGAAATCGTTGTGACTTTTGTCGGTGGCGAACAGATGAGCTTTTGGGTGATGGGAAAGGGGGATGAACTGGAGTTGGCACAAACTGATAGCGGTATTCGTTACTTTATCCCGGAAACCCAGGCAGAATATTTGCTGCCACCTGCCGATGACGAAGGAGCCGATAGAAGCCCGTCAGATAGCAATGAATAACAATTATCCAGGCAAAATTACAGTGGAAACTGAAGATTTTTATGTTGGTGGGCTGAAATCATTCCGTCGGGTTACTGAGTAATTTCCCACATTGCGATAGGTGGTCGAGGGGTGTAAGATTAGCGGCATTTTTTTGGCCTGCCAGAATATAAGGCAAACAGAATTGCCTGCGCAGAAGAATAATGCGTGAGAACAGGCCTGATACTAGCAAGCTATTGCTGCGGGAAAAATATTTCTCTTGGGGTAACAAATATAACCATAACCCTTGCCTGCTTTGAATAGTGCGGCGGCTAGTCTCTGAACCGAATTTTAATTTTATAGGTGTTGACGCACACATGAAAATCACGAAGGGTCTGAACATCCCCATCTCCGGTGGGCCGGTTCAGAAGATTAGTGATCACCCCCGGACGACGAAAGTCGCAGTTCTGGGAAGGGATTATCACGATCTTCGGCCGGCTATGAAGGTGCAGGAAGGGGATCATGTCAAGTTGGGTCAGGTGTTGTTCACTGACCGTAAGAATGAGAGTGTTCATTTTACTGCGCCGGGTGCTGGTGTTGTGGAAGCGATTAATCGCGGGCCACGGCGCGTCCTGAATTCGGTTGTCATTAAACTGGATGAGCAGGAAGAATCAATTGATTTCGGCGCACATGCTGCTGATGCGCTGGATGATTTGGATGCCGATACCATTCGCACAAAGCTGCAGGAATCCGGTCAGTGGGTAGCGTTTCGCACCCGGCCTTATTCTAAACCTCCTCAGGGGGATTCCACACCAGCTTCAATCTTTATTAATGCCATGGATACCCGTCCATTGGCTGCAGATCCGCTGGTGGTCTTGAATGAAGAAGCGGAAGCCTTTCAGCAAGGCGTTAAGCTGATTGCTAAGCTGGCACCAAAAGTGTTTATCTGTCATCAGGAAGGCGCTGATGTGCCGGAAGTGAAAGCAAAGAATGTCAGCTATCACGGTTTTTCCGGTGTGCACCCGGCAGGGTTGCCGGGAACGCATATCCATTGTCTTGATCCGGCAGGTGAACATAAAACAGTCTGGTATGTGAAATACCAGGATGTTATTGCAATCGCTAAATTGTTTACTACCGGTCAGCTCTCCGTCGATCGGGTGATCTCCCTGGCCGGGCCGGTTGTTAAAAATCCACGTTTGATTCGTACGCGCCTTGGGGCGTGCACCGATGAAATGGTGTCTAATGAGATCAGTGCTGATGTACAGCAGGTGCGTGTTATTTCGGGGTCTGTTCTCGGCGGGCACCGTTCAGCAGGGTGGAGTGCGTACTTAGGGCGTTACAATCTTCAGGTTTCGGTTATTGCCGAAGGTGAGCCGCGTCAGTTCCTGCACTGGCTGAATCCAATGCTGAAGCAGTTCTCCATTATGAATGTTTTCTTTAAGCCCGGCATTAAAGAGGAAACTTTTGCTATGAGCAGTACCAGTAATGGTAGTGCCCGGGCAATGGTGCCGCTGGGTAATTTTGAAGAAGTTGTACCGTTGGATATTCTTCCAACTCAGCTATTACGTGCCCTGTTGACGCGTGATACCGTGTTGGCGCAGGAGCTGGGGGCGTTAGAACTGGACGAGGAAGACCTGTCATTGTGTACATTTGTCTGTCATGGCAAGTACGAATATGGCACGGCCCTGCGTGAATCCTTACGCATGATTGAGAAAGGGGAATAGTGATGCTGAGTAATTTACGGCAGATGCTGGATAAGCTTGAGCCTTCATTCTCAAAAGGCGGCAAGTACGAAAAATTCTACGGTTTGTTTGAAATGGTGGATACGTTGCTATTCAGTCCGCCAAACAAAACGCCGGGTTCTCCTCACGTGCGTGATGCGCTCGACCTTAAACGGGTGATGGGCTATGTGTGGATGGCGACTTTTCCGGTTATGTTTATGGCCTGCTGGAATACGGGCTACCAGGCCAATACCGCTATGGCGGCAATGGGGATTACTGAGCTGGATACCTGGCGTGGTGTTTTCCTGAATATGGTGGGTTATAACCCGGATAGCTTTTTCGCTAACTTTATCCATGGCCTGCTTTACTTCCTGCCGATATACATGGCGACATTTATTGCCGGTGGCATTGCAGAGGTCGTGTTCTCATTAGTGCGTGGTCATGAAGTGAATGAGGGGTTCTTTGTTACCTCTATTCTGTATACGCTGACGCTCCCGCCAACCACACCTCTCTGGATGGTTGTATTAGGTATTTGGTTCGGTGTCATTCTGGGCAAAGAAGTTTTTGGCGGTACAGGTAAAAACTTTGTTAATCCTGCGCTGACCGGACGTGCTTTCCTGTATTTTGCCTATCCGGCTTATATGTCCGGCGATGCGGTATGGGTGGCTGTTGATGGTTATACCGGTGCAACAGCGTTATCAAGTGCGGCAGCGAATGGTCTGGAAGCTGTTGCGGCCAGTGGTATCAGCTGGTGGGATTCGTTTATCGGTTTTGTACCGGGTTCGATTGGTGAGACTTCGACGCTGGCAATTCTGATTGGTGGTACTTTCCTGATGTTCACCAAGATTGCCAGCTGGCGTATTGTGGCGGGTGTTTTTCTGGGGATGATGGGTACATCACTTCTGTTTAATGTCATTGGTTTATTTGGTGAAGTGAATCCGATGTTTAGCCTCCCCTGGTACTGGCATTTAACCGTCGGTGGTTTTGCGTTTGGCATGATGTTTATGGCAACTGATCCGGTGACTGCTTCACACACAAATATCGGGCGCTGGTATTACGGTATTTTAATTGGCGTTATGGCCGTGCTGATCCGTGTAATCAATCCGGCTTTCCCCGAGGGGATTATGCTGGCGATTCTGTTTGCCAATATTTTTGCACCACTGATTGATCATTTTGTTGTGCAGGCGAATATTAAACGCCGCAAAGCACGTCAGCCAGCAGTTGGAGGTGCGTCATGAGTATTGTTCGTGATTTTCTCGAAATGCCGAATGACAGCACGCAGAAAACAGTGATTGTTGCAACGCTGTTATGTCTGGTGTGTTCGGTCTTGGTATCTGGTGCTGCCGTTGTTCTGAAGCCTATTCAGGAGCAGAACAAAGCGCTGGATAAGAAAAAAAATATCCTGCAAATCGCTGGTCTGATGGAAGAAGGCAAAACGATCGAAGAGTTGTTTAGCCAGGTTGAAGCCCGTGTGGTTGAACTGGAAACCGGTGATTATGCGAAAGACATTGATCCTGCGGTTTTTGATGCACGTGCGGCGGCGGTTGACCCGTCACAAAATGTTGTCTTAACCAAAGAGCAGGATATCGCTTCTATTAAACGTCGTGCAAAGTATGCCACGGTTTATCTGGTGCGAGATGCTAAGGATAAAGTAGAAAAAATTATCCTGCCGGTCAGCGGGTACGGCCTGTGGTCCACACTACATGGTTTTATGTCGTTAAGCAGTGATGCAAATACGGTTACCGGTTTTGGTTTTTATGAACATGCTGAAACCCCCGGTCTGGGCGGTGAAGTCGATAATCCAAAATGGAAGGCATTGTGGTCTGGTAAGCAAGTTTTTGATGATCAGGGAAATGTTGCTCTGGATGTCGTGAAAAGTGCTAATCCGGATAGCCCGCACCATATTGATGCGTTATCTGGTGCAACACTGACCAGTAACGGTGTAAAGAATCTGGTGCACTACTGGGCGGGTGAACATGGTTTTGGCCCCTACCTGCAAAAAGCGCGTAGTGGAGGTGAGTTATGAATAAAGAGACAAAAGAAGTATTAGTCGATCCGTTAGTCGATAACAACCCGATTACGCTGCAAATTCTGGGAATCTGCTCTGCATTGGCGGTAACCAGTTCCCTGAAAACGGCTTTATTGATGGCAGTTGCTTTAACCACGGTTATTGCGTTTTCTAATGCGTCAATTTCTGCTATTCGCAATCATGTTCCAAGCAATATTCGCATTATCGTACAGATGACGATTATTGCTTCACTGGTTATTGTGGTGGATCAGATACTGCGTGCTTATGCCTACGACACTGCGAAGCAGCTATCAGTTTTCGTTGGTTTGATCATTACAAATTGTATCGTAATGGGACGTGCAGAAGCTTACGCGATGAAAAACGGCGTGGGTATGAGCTTCCTGGATGGTATTGGTAATGGTTTGGGATATAGCCTGTTATTAATCGTGGTCGCGTTTTTCCGTGAGTTATTTGGTTCCGGTACCTTGTTTGGTTTTGAGATTCTGAAACTTACCAAGAATGGTGGCTGGTATGAGCCAAATGGTCTGATGCTGTTGCCGCCGAGTGCGTTCTTCATCATCGGTATGCTGATCTGGGCAATTCGTGTCTGGAAACCGGCACAGGTGGAAAAGCATGATTTCAAAATTCACGAACAACACGCCTTTGGCGATCGCTAACAGGGGATTATCAATATGGAAGCGGCGTTAAGCTTATTTTTTAAGGCGGTGTTCGTTGAGAACATGGCGCTTACTTTTTTCCTTGGGA
>JBMZDK010000068.1:0-16480 GCA_049614265.1 Thiolinea sp. | reverse complement strand
AATTAGGGGTTAGCCAAATAAAAAAGCACCTGTAGGAAAAACCATACAAGTGCTTCAATATAATGGTGGGCCGTGAGCGACTCGAACGCTCGACCACCTGATTAAAAGTCAGATGCTCTACCAACTGAGCTAACGGCCCGACAAGGCTGGCTATTCTACACAAGCATTTTTTCGTTTCAAGTTATTTCTCTGCATTTTTAAGATTTTTTATCCGACCACCTGACTTTTAATCAGGTGGTCTACAACAGCTATCAGGACTGCAGTTCTTCGAGGTCGCGATAAAGCTCCAGCGCTTCAGCATTTGCCAGGGCGTGTACGTTTTTCACCGGGCGGCCATGGACAATTTCCCGTACTGCCAACTCAACAATTTTACCGGATTTAGTACGTGGGATTTCAGCAACCTGAATCACCTTCGCCGGTGTATGGCGGGGGGTACATTTCCGCCGTACTGTTTGTTTGATCAGGGTGCTTAACTCATCGTCCAGCGTCACACCGTCCTGTAACACGACAAATAACACCACCCGAACATCATTTTCCCAGTCCTGACCAATGACAATACTTTCAACCACCTGATCAAGCTGTTCTACGTGGCGATAGATTTCCGCTGTCCCAATACGCACCCCGCCCGGATTCAGTGTGGCGTCCGAACGGCCATAAATAATCATGCCGTTTTGTGGGGTCAGTTCAACATAGTCACCATGATGCCAGACGTTTTCATAGGTGGCGAAATAAGCGTTATGGTATTTCTCACCGCTATCATCGCCCCAGAAGAAGGCAGGCTGACTGGGAAAGGTTTCCATACACACCAGTTCACCTTTTTCTTCGCGTACAGGCTGACCTTCGTCATTGAAGACATTGGTCGCCAGTCCCAGTGCGAGTGCCTGGCAAGCACCACGATAAACCGGTAGAACCGGGCAGCCCAGAACGAAACAGCCAACAATATCGGTACCACCGGATACTGATGACAGGCAAAGATCCTGTTTGACAGCATCATAGACATAATCAAAGCATTCCGGTGCAAGCACAGAGCCGGTAGAGCAGAGGGTGCGTAACTGACTCAGGTCATGGTGCTGCACTGGGCGGTAGTCTGCATTTTTGAGGGCTTCAATGTACTTTGCTGATGTACCAAACAGTGTCATACCAATGGATTCAGCATAATCCCATAACACCTCCGGGCCAGGGTGAAATGGCGAACCATCGTATAGTACAAGTGCGGCTTTTGAGGCCAGAGCTGTCACCAGCCAGTTCCACATCATCCAGCCACAGGTGCTGAAATAAAACACCTTATCACCGGGACGAATATCGCTATGCAGTTGATGTTCACACAGGTGTTTCAGCAGTACGCCCCCAATTTTATGTGTGATGCATTTGGGTTTGCCTGTGGTGCCGGAAGAATAAAGAATATACAGCGGATCATTGAAGCCCCGGCGTACAAACTCAATTTTCTCCGGTCGTTCAGTTGCCAAAATCTCACGCCATGGAATACCCGGCAAATCATCATCCAGCCCCAGCAATGGAAAAATGACAACTTGCTCAACACTCGGTAACTCAGCGGCCACCGCTTTCACTTTGCCTCGTATATCCTGCTGTTTACCGTTGTAGTAATAACCGTCTACAGCAAACAGTACCTTTGGTTCCGTTTGCCCAAAGCGTTCAATAACACTTTCATGGCCAAAATCCGGTGAGGTCGATGTCCAGATTGCACCCAGACTGGTTGCCGCCAGCATAACCACCACCGTTTCCGGCATGTTGGGCACATAAGCGGCAACCCGGTCCCCGGCGCCGACACCGGTGTTTCGCAGCCATTGAGCGGTACGCGCAACCTGGTCATACAGTTCACCATACGTTAAATCATAAGCTACCTGATCCTCTGCTCTGAAGTGCATCACCACATCGTCTTCCGGGCGAGCCTGAAGCAGGTTTTCGGCAAAATTCAATGAGGCATCCGGAAACCACTGTGCCTGTTCGATCTGATCGCCATTGATCAGGGCACGTTCGCCTCTATCGCCTACAACTCCGGCAAAATCCCAGAGCTGTGACCAGAATGCTTCTTTCTCCTGTACTGACCATGCATGTAGCGCATCGAAGTTCATCAGGTCATTGCCACTTGTCGCACTGGCCTGTTGCATGAATTGATGGATCAGGGTTTTAGGGATGGATTCGGGGCTGGGTTGCCATAACGGCTGGTTCGTTACATTGTTCATAAGAATCTCGGTGTTTCAGAAAGCCCCGGCATGAATGAGTTTGGCTATCTTCCCTCCCTTGCGGGGGAATGGGTCGGGGAAGGAGTATAAGCAAGTCAGTAAACGACTAACTGCAGGCCATGTGCCACTCCCCGCTTGCATAAGAAGGCGGGAAGTGGAGCAGAGGGGGGATTTAATACTTAAAACATATCCTCAGCCAGCGCCATAATACTTTCACTTCCTGCCATGGCGGCTTCCTGGTGTGCCAGTGTCCGTGGCAGTAAATGTTCACAGAAGAAGCGCACTGTAATCAGTTTGGCATTCAGGAACTCAGCATCACCTTCGCCCTGATCCAGCATCGCTTTGGCCTGCATACCACTGCGTACCATCATCCAGCCACCTGCCAGATAGCCATAGGTCATCATAAAGTTCACCGCAGCGCTACCGGCGAGTGCTTTATCATTCGGTGCGGCGGTTAATAACCAGTCATGAGCCAGTTTGCCGGCTTCCAGCGCCTGCTTAAAGCGGGTTACCACAGATTCATGTGGATAGTCTGATGCCGTCAGAGCGTCCAATGTCTGTTGCATATCCGCTAACAGTGCAGCAAGGTGTGTGCCCTGATTACTCAGCGTTTTACGGCCGATAAAGTCGAGTGCCTGAATGCCGGTTGTGCCTTCATAAATAGGCAGGATACGCGCATCCCGATAATGCTGTGCGGCCCCGGTCTCTTCGATAAAACCCATGCCGCCATGAATCTGTACATTCAGCGACGTCAGTTCCTGTGCCAGTTCCGTCAACCAGGCCTTAACAATCGGCGTCCATAGTTCAACGCGGCTGCTATGCATGCCTTTTTGTTCGCCTTCAGCGCTGGCGGCGCGATCAATTTCGGCGCTGGCTTCCAGTGCTACTGCCCGCATTGCTTCGGTGCCGGATTTCAGCATCATCAGCATACGCCGCACATCAGGGTGCTGAATAATCGGAATCCGTGAACCATCACGACGTGTGCCCTGAACACGTTCCCTGGCGAAAATAGCCGCCTGCTGATAGGCCCGTTCTGCGATTGCGAGTCCCTGTAAACCCACAGATTGTCGGGCATGGTTCATCATGGTGAACATATAAGACAGGCCATTATGTGCTTCACCCACCAGATAACCTTTGGCTTCGTTATATTCCATGACGCAGGTCGGACTGGCATGAATACCCAGTTTATGTTCCACCGACAGGCACTTCAGGCTATTACGCTCGCCCAGTGAGCCATCTTCATTCACCATAAACTTTGGCACGATGAACAGCGAAATACCTTTCACCCCCGGAGGAGCATCCGGTAACCGTGCCAACACCAGGTGCACAATATTATCGGTCATCTGATGATCGCCCCAGGTGATGAAAATCTTCTGCCCGGTTATACGGTAAATATCACCATCCTGTTCAGCACGGGTCTTAACCGCTGCCAGATCCGTTCCGGCATCCGGTTCGGTCAGGTTCATCGTGCCCGGCCACTCACCGCTTACCATGCGTGGCAGGAAGGTTTCCTGCAGAAAGTCATCGCCATGGTGCGTGATACTTTCCATTGCCCCCTGACTCAGTAACGGGCACAGTGCAAAAGACATATTGGCCGCGTTCCAGATTTCACTGACTGCCGTACCCAGCACATTGGGTAGATTCTGACCGCCGTGTTTTTCTTCCGCGGTCAGCGACAACCAGCCACCTTCAGCCAGCTGCTGATACGCCTCTTTGAAACCTTTGGCTTCCTGTACGCCGTTTTCACCCAGGGCGACACCTTCCTGATCACCCGACCAGTTCAACGGAGCCAGAACATCGCTGCCCAGCTTTCCGGCTTCTTCCAGCACCGCTGCCGCCAGCTCCATATTGACCTCGTCCAGCCCACCTGCTGTACATAAGTCATCAAAGCCAACCAAATGTTGTAAAACAAAATCCGTATCTTTATAGGGGTGGGTGTAGCTCATGCGCTATTCTCCTGGCTGCAATTTTGTGCATGGTTAATTTATGGTGTTGAGACTACTATAGTCGCCCGAAACCTGCCAATATCAGGTGGGAAAAGAGTTAATTTTGCAAGTGTGGGACGCCTCGGTTTCCACAAAGTTTTATGAAGAATGCCAAAAATAAAGGCCGGAGGAGATAGCGCAGATGAATAATCAGGATCCATTGTTTCAGCCTTTGCAGCTGGGAAACTTGCGGCTGAAAAACCGTGTAATGAGCACCAGCCATGCCATTGCTTATCAGGAAGATGGGAAGCCAAAAGAGCGCTATCAGGCCTACCATGAAGAGAAAGCAAAGGGCGGTTTGGCACTGACTATGTTTGGTGGCTCTTCCAATATTGATTTTGACAGTGCTTCCGTATTTGGCCAGCTCTATGTAGGCAATGATGACATCATTCCTTATCTTCAGGCATTCGCAGCGCGCATCCATCAACACGACACCGCTTTAATGTGCCAGATTACCCATTTGGGACGGCGTTCATCTGATCGTGGCGACTGGTGGCTACCAACTATTGGCCCCGTTCGCAGTCGTGAGCGTTTACACCGGGCTTTTTGTAAAGAAATGGATGTTCATGATATTCGCCGCGTTCAGCGGGCTTACGTGGATGCTGCACGACGCTGTCAGCAGGGCGGTCTGGATGGACTGGAGGTTATGGCGGGTTCACACCTGCCGGGGCAGTTCCTTGCGCCGAATACCAATCAACGTACGGATGCCTATGGCGGTGACTTTAATGGTCGTTCGCGATTTATTCGTGAGACATTAACGTTGATCCGGGAAGAGGTGGGTGCTGATTTCCTGATTGGTGTGCGTATGCCCTGTGAGGAAAAAGATGGCGGTGTTGGGTTGCAGGATTCAGCTGATTTAGGGCGCTTGCTGGCGGAGCAGGGACTGGTGAATTTTCTCAATGTCTACTTTGGGCGTATGGATGCGGAAGACAGTTTGGCCGATAACCATTTGCCGGGAATGGCTTCACCATCCGCACCCTTTCTGGAGAAAGCAGGCGAATTTAAGCAGGCGGTACAGATTCCGGTTTTTCATGCCACCCGTGTTTCTGACATCGCAACCGCGCGTTATGCGATTCGTGAGGGTGTTGTGGATATGGTGGCAATGACGCGGGCGCATATTGCTGATCCGCATCTGGTGAATAAGATGCGTGAGGGTGAGGAAGATCGTATCAGGCCCTGTGTGGGGGCGACATTGTGCTCGACCGATTTTCGGGTGTGTATTCATAATGCGGCAACGGGAGTTGAGCAGACGCTGACACATGTGATTAAGCCGCTAAGTGTGGACGTTAAACCTCAACCCGGCAAAGCCGTTATTGTCGGTGGTGGCCCGGCGGGTATGGAAGCCGCTCGTGTTTTAGCTCTGCGTGGTTACAGCGTGGTATTGTTCGAAGCGCAATCTGAGCTGGGAGGCCAGATTCGGTTGGCTGCACAAATCCCCTGGCGGAAAGATTTAATCGGTATCGCTGAATGGCTGTCCGGTGAGTTGACACATCTGGGCGTGGACATTCGTTTTAATACCTACGCTGAGGCGGAAGATGTATTGGTGGAGGAACCTGACGTAGTGATAGTGGCGACGGGGGGCTTGCCTGATATGGAAGATTTGCCGGGACTGGAGTTATGCCTGAGTAGCTGGGATGTTCTGGCGGGTGAGGCGCAGGCATCCGGTTCAGTGTTAATGTTTGATGAAACCGGTCGCCATGCCGGGGCCGGAGCGGCGGATTATCTTGCGGAAAAAGGTGCTGCTGTTGAGCTGATTTCCGTCGATGGCTCATTTGGTCGTGAGCTGACCGAAACCGATATTATTGTGCAACGCCGCCGTTTTGCACAGTTGGGTTTGAAGGTTTCGACAGATTTGGAATTGCTGGCGGTAGAGCGTATAGGAGAGCAATTCAAAGTGCGTATGCGTAACCTGCTGAGCGGGCATACAGAAGAGAGAATAGTTGATCAGGTGGTGGCAGAGCGTGGCACCATGCCGATGGATGAGCTGTTTAATGCTTTAAAAGCGGGTTCCGCCAATCAGGGCGTGACCGATATTGATGCTTTGCTGGCATCTGAGCCGCAGCCGTTTGCAAAACATGAAGGGTATAAGCTCTATCGTTGTGGTGATGCTGTGTCCAGCCGTGGCATTCATGAAGCGATTAAAGATAGCCTGAGGTTGTGTCTGCCCATGTGAGTGTGTCTGAATTTCAGACAGGAGAAGGTGCAAGCCCGCGTTATCTCTGGCAGACTATACTAAGGAGATGTTGTTACAGGCATGATGATAAAACGTAGCTTGTTGCGGGTGTCATGCAATAAATAACAATGAGGTAGCGTAAAATGTATGACTTTCCGGAAAAATACCGCGTCGGTTTTGATGGGGATTTTGACCTGGCTGCTACGCCAGCGTCGCCACCTGAAAATGTAGATGATGATAAGGCGTTAAAAAAACAACTGAAAGCGCTGAACAAAAGACTGTCGGAGCTACAGCGTGTTTTTCATGCGCATGATCATCATTCTATTCTGCTGGTTTTCCAGGCTATGGATGCTGCCGGTAAGGATGGCACCATCCGTGCAATTATGAATGGCGTTAATCCGGCGGGCTGTCAGGTATATTCCTTTAAGCAGCCTTCTAAAGAAGAACTGGATCATGATTTCCTCTGGCGCACCGCGAAAAGTCTGCCGGAGCGTGGCCGTATCGGAATCTTTAACCGCAGTTATTATGAAGAAGTTCTGGTGCTAAAAGTACATCCCGAGTATCTGGGCGGCCAGAATCTGCCACAGGAGGTGAATCGGGATACCATTTGGCGGGATCGTTATGAGTCGATTCGGGATCATGAAAAACACCTCGCCCGGAATGGCACGCTAATCCTGAAGTTTTGGCTCAATGTGTCCAAAGATGAACAGAAACAGCGTTTTCTGGCACGGCTGGATGAGCCGGAAAAAAACTGGAAGTTTTCTACCGGTGATATCGCTGAGCGTCAGCACTGGGATGCTTATATGGATGCTTACCAGACAGCGCTGAATGAAACATCCCGTGATTATGCGCCCTGGTATGCTATTCCGGCAGATAATAAAAAGTACATGCGGGTTGTTGTGGCGCAAACGATTGTTGATGTGCTGGAAAGCCTGGATTTGCAATACCCTGAAGTGTCAGATAAAGACCTGGAAAGGTTTCAGGAGGCCCGGCGCATGCTGGAAAACGAAGAGTAAGCATGAAAAAGTCAGCGTTATATCCCCCGATTCGGGACAATCATCACTTTTTTCTGCCGGTTGATAACATTCATACGCTTTATATTGAAGAGTGTGGTGAGCCGGAAGGTATTCCGGTGGTATTCCTTCATGGAGGCCCGGGTTCCGGCTGTGAAGCCTGGCACCGGCGCTTTTTCGATCCGGAACGGTACCGCATTATCCTGTTTGATCAGCGTGGATGCGGACGGTCAACACCTCATGCCTCTTTGGAGCGTAATACCACCTGGGATCTGGTTGAGGATATGGAGCGTATCCGCCGCCATTTAGGGATTGAGGAATGGCTGGTGTTTGGTGGCTCATGGGGCTCAACGCTGGGCTTGGCTTATGCACAAACACATCCACAACGGGTCAGTGGTTTAATTCTGCGTGGCATTTTTCTGGCACGTGAGCAGGATATACGCTGGTTTTATCAGGATGGTGCAAGCCATATTTTCCCCGATTACTGGCAGGATTACCTGGCACCGATTCCGGAAGAAGAGCGTGGCGACCTGGTACGGGCTTATTATAAACGCCTGACGGGCCAGAACGAGATTGCAGGCATGCAGGCGGCGAAAGCCTGGTCAGTTTGGGAAGGGCGTACCGCAAATCTGGTACCATTAGACAGCACTGTCGGGCATTTCTCTGATCCGTATACCGCTAAAAGCGTGGCGAGGCTGGAAACCCACTATTTTGTGAATCAGGGCTTTCTGGAGCCAGACCAGCTAATTAATGATATGCCTAAGATTGCGGATATACCCGGTATGATTATTCATGGACGCTATGACATGATTTGCCCGGTACAACAGGCTTATGAATTGCATCAGGCCTGGCCGGAGGCTGATTTTACGGTTGTCCCTGATTGCGGGCATGCTGCGAGTGAACCTGCCATTCAGGCAGCATTGGTGCGGGCAACAGATTTTATGGCTGATCAGCTCGAAATGGAAGAATGACATGATTGGCTTAATTCAGCGTGTAAGTCAGGCATCCGTTGTTATTGAGCAGCAGCAGGTTGCCGTCATTAAGCAGGGGATTCTGTTGTTGTTGGGTGTTGAGAAAGCTGATGACCAGCAGAAAGCAGACCGCTTATTACAACGCGTACTCAATTACCGTATTTTTCCTGATGAACAGGGGCGAATGAATTGTTCCTTGTTGGATAAAAGTTATGAGCTGTTGATTGTGCCGCAATTCACCTTGCCTGCTGATACCCGCAAAGGCAACCGACCCGGTTTTAGTACGGCTGCGCCCCCTGAGTTGGGTGAGGCCTTGTTTGAGCATTTTTGCGCTGAAGCTGAACGTAAAACCGGTGTGCTTCATCGTGGACAGTTTGGGGCCGATATGAAAGTTAGCCTGATAAATGATGGGCCGGTTACTTTTTGGTTGCAGCAATAAACCATCTGTTTCCAGTATAAAAAAATTACTAAACCCTTTGCTTGTCAGGGTTTTAGCGCATTTTTCCGCTTGGTTTCTGCTATAAGGCTATAGAGGCGACTATTCCTTAAGTCTAGTTGTAGTGTATCGGGAAGTTTGTTAAATAATGGAATCGAGCGTGCGTATTATTCTGTTTTCCACAGGCTTGGTGAGTGGTTGCTTCATTGTCCGGCTTATAAATTCACAGGAAATTTTATGAAAAAAGTATATTCTTCTGTCGCCCTGGCGATGTTGCTCGCACTTCAGCTAACTGCTTGTGGGGAAAATCAGGACGCAACAAAAACACCTGCCGCTGAGGCTGCTGCCAAAGTAACAGAAGCTGCTGCAACTAAAGTGGAAGAAACGGGTGAAAAAGTGGCAGAGACTGCAGCTAAAGCTGAAGAAGCCGTTAAACAAACTGCTGAGGAAGCTGCCGAAAAGGTGGAAGAAACAGCTTCTGAGGCGACACAAGCTGTTGAAGAGAAGGCTGAAGAAGCCGTCGAGAAAGCGAAGGAAACCGTAGCTGAAACAGCGGAAGCTGTGGAAAAGAAAGCTGAGGAAGTTGCTGAGACAGCAGCGGCGACTACGGAGGAAAAAGCTGAAAAAACAGCGGATGCCACTACTCAGTCTGATGCGGGTGCTACAGAGGCAAGCGCTTCGCCGGCTGAGGAAGAAGAGGATGAGGAACCCGATTGCGAATAATCGGTGTAAGTCAAAAATAAGTACTCATGCAAAAGGTGACCGAAAGCTCTGATTGGTATTTTACTGATGCAGGGGCTTGGTTTTCGGGAGGTTTTTGTAGATTACTGCACAGCATATCAAAGGTTTTTAGCCGGAGAATCGGGTATTAAAAAGGAGTGGTGATTTACGCTCCGATAACTTTTATATGTGATTTTAAGCGACATAAGTTTGATTAATTGATTGTTGGAGGAAATATGCGACTAACAAAATTGTTAGGAATGACGGTTATTGCTGCGGGTTTGGCATTCAGTGGCTCAGCATTTGCTGATGGGAAGCCGGTTAACATCACTCCGGGGGTAATGAGTGTAAAGGTTAAGACGCCAGGCGGTGAAGAAGTTGAAATCATGCGTAATCAGGATAATGCGGCAACGATTAATCCTGCTTTTGCTAAAACTTCACGTCCATGCCCACCATTCTGTATCCAGCCTGATGTCATTGCACAGGGTGTGCAGACCATTGCTGAAAACGGCATGTTGAGCTACCTGCAGAAAATGAGCGGCGGCGATAGCAGCATCCTGGTGGTTGACTCCCGTACTCCTGACTGGGTTGAAAAAGGCACGATTCCTGGCGCTAAAAACATTCCATGGACTGGTCTGAACCCTGCTAAAGGCGCGACTACTGATGGCATTATCAAGATTCTGGGTGAAGACTTTGGCGTGAAGCTGGCTGAAGGTAAGGACTCTCTGGATGTTGATGAAGCTGTTGCAGATGGCGATACCTCTAAGGTGTTCGACTTTTCTGGTGCTAAAACACTGGTAATGTTCTGTAATGGTATGTGGTGTGGCCAGTCTCCGGCAAACATTAAGCAGTTGCTGAAGATGGGTTATCCTGCAGATAAAATTAAGTGGTACCGTGGCGGTATGCAAACCTGGAGCGTGTTGGGTTTGACGACTGTCAAAGGTGGCAGTTAATCAGAATTAGCTAAATTCTGAAGCTTGTCATGCAGAAAAGGTCGGTTTCCGGCCTTTTTTGCTTTTTGGATCAGGCGGTGTGGTTACGCAGTTATTTCGGAAGTGCGTTTGTGCAGAATTGCATTTTGTTCACTGAGTTGGCGCACTAACTCATCCAGGCTGCGGATAACAAACTCAAGCAGGTTTGTTGATATATAAGGCTCTTCGATACGCAGGCGATTATACATCTGGCGGTTGATTTCCAATAAGCGTGCTCCGTTGTTGGCGGAAGTCAGGCGCACTGTGCGGGGCTTTTGGTCGAAAAATGACATTTCACCGACCAGGCTACCGGCGGCAAGCTCACCAACCTCAAATTCTTTTTCGCCTTCAATCTGGAAGAGCTGGATTGAACCCGCAATCACCATGTAAAAGCTATCACCTACATCGCCCACATTAGCCAGCACTTCCTGAGGGGTAAGTTCGATAACATCAACATAGCGTACAAACTGTGAGACTTCATCCTGGGTCAGTGCAGCACAAAACTCTTTGCAGGCTTGTTGCACCTGAGTTGCCAATTGCTCATAAGACATGATTAATCACTTTTAACATTGGGATAAAATTGAGTATACCTCAGTATGATAAATAAGCGCTGTTTTATACGGCTGGCGGTGTTAATTTCATCATTTGCTGGTTTGCAAATCATGATAATTGTTACTCGTCGGATAACATCCGCTATACTTGAGCAGCACTTGAAATGGGAATATGAAGGTTATGAGCATCAGTAATGAAGCAGTAGTTGAGCTGATTAAAGCAGGCATTCCGGACGCGGAGGTCGAGGTAACCGGCGATGGTTATAAATACCAGACTGAGGTGGTTAGTCCGGTATTTGCAGATATGAGTAAAGTTAAGCGGCATCAAAAGGTATATGCTGCGGTTTCTGCTGCGATTACTTCCGGTGAGCTGCATGCATTGACAATTACTGCGGTAACACCTGAAGAAAAAGCAACAAGTTGAATTTTATCGAATAGCCTTGAAAATCACCGTGTAGATGACATGTCATGAGGTGATTTTCACCGTAATCGGGGAAAAGAAAAATAAAATGGACGATACAACACGCGCAAAACATCCGGTTTTACAACCGATTGATGATAAAGAGCTGGCTCGTGAGAGCTGGAAAATATTTCAAATCATGGGCGAATTTGTTGAGGGCTTTGAAAAACTGGCCCGTATCCGGCCCTCTGTCAGTATTTTTGGCTCTGCCCGTACTCCGTCGGATGATCCGATTTATCAGTTAACTGTCGATATTGCCCGTAAGCTTTCTGACGCTGGTTTTGCAGTGGTGAGTGGCGGTGGGCCGGGTATTATGGAAGCGGCGAATAAAGGTGCGTGGGAAGGTAAGTCACCCAGCATCGGTTTGAATATCCAGTTGCCTAATGAACAAAGTGGTAATGGTTATCAGGACATTTCACTGTACTTCCGCCATTTCTTTTCGCGGAAAGTGATGTTTGTCAAACATGCTTCGGCTTATGTAGTCATGCCCGGTGGGTTTGGCACTTTAGATGAGTTAGCAGAAATATTGACGTTGGTGCAAACCGGAAAAACGCGCCGGATTCCAATTGTGCTGGTTCATACGCCATTTTGGGAAAAGCTTATCGAATGGTTTAAGGAAACACTGGTAAAAGAAGGCACCATTTCACCGGAAGACATGGATCTGTTTGTGATTATGGATGATGCTGACGCGATTGTTGAACATATCTTTGAGCATTATGAAAAAGCAGTGTCCGGCCCCACTGCTGAAGAGCGTGCAAATTTTATGGAGCTTTGAGGTCAGTACGGTATCGCCGCATGTCTGACCTCAGCCCCGGGATATTATGTCTGAAAACGAATCTGGCAATAGAGAAAGAAAGCAGGCAACCCAGCGTGTAACATTAGTGGGTGCTGTGGTGAACACAGTGCTGGCTGTTGCTCAGCTGGTGGGTGGTTTCTTCTCGGGTTCTCAGGCACTAATTGCCGATGGCTTCCACACCTTATCTGATTTGGTGAGTGATTTTGTTGTGTTCTTTGCTGCTCACCACGCTCACAAAGAAGCAGATGATAATCATCCCTATGGTCATGGTCGTATTGAAACCGTAGCAACGGTTGTGCTTGGGTTGATGTTGGCAGGTGTGGCGATTGGTATTTTCCTTGAGGCCTGGGAGCGCCTGTTTTCTGACGAACCATCAAAAACGATACAGCCGATTGCTCTGGCTTTTGCCGCTCTGGCTATTCTGAGTAAGGAAGCTTTATTTCACTACACGATGCGCACGGCTAAACGTGTGCGTTCCAAACTGTTGCAGGCAAACGCCTGGCATCACCGTTCTGACGTGGTGTCTTCGGTGATTGTCATGTTGGGTATTGCGGGCTCGCAGCTGGGGTTTTTATGGTTGGACGGCGCTGCTGCAATTGTTGTTGCCATCATGATTTTGTACATGGCAGGCAAGATGATTCTCGACAGTACCATGGAACTGGTAGATACCGGAATGGATGTTGAGCAGGCAGCGGAAGTTAGTCGTTTTATGGCCAGCTTGCCCGGTGTGAAGAGTGTTCATATGTTGCGTACGCGTTTAATGGGCGGGCGGATTTTTGCTGATGCACATATCCAGGTTGCAAGTGATATCAGTGTTTCCGAAGGGCATCATGTTGCTGAATATGTCATGCAACAGCTAAAAGCGAAGTTTCCGGAGATCAGCGATGTCACAGCACATATAGATCCGGAAGATGATGAAGTAGCCAAGCCAAGCGCTGATTTGCCAATTCGCGAGGAAGTGCTGGCGATGTTGCAGCAGGCGGATGGTAGCAAAACCTTGTTTGCATCCATCGGGCGGGTAATGCTGCACTATATTGATGGTGCAATTCACCTGGAGGTTTTTCTGAAAGATGGTGCTTCGCAACCAGCAATAAACGGATTTCGCACTGCTTGTGAGCACAGTGATTACATCCAATCTGTCAAATTTTATACTGAATGCACTTGAGCGGTGCAAGTTAATAGTTTTTGCACCAATTTGGTGCGTTTTTTCTGCTGTGCATTTGCTAAATCCCTGAATTTACCTGTGCGAGAAGTTGGCACGGCTATTGCTTTAATATCATCAGCTTTGAGCTGCCTGTAAATCAGGTGGCGATTCTTTTTATTTTGAATTTGCACTAATTAAGCTCCGGAGGCCTGAGCCATGTCTGTGAAGGACGTTTTACAACTGATTGAAGATAATGACGTAAAGTATGTTGATTTCCGCTTTACCGATACCAAAGGTAAAGAGCAGCACGTTACTGTTCCTGTTTCTGAGATTGACGAAGATACTTTTGAAGATGGCAAGATGTTTGATGGTTCTTCTATTGCTGGCTGGAAGGGAATCAATGAATCTGACATGATTCTGATGCCGGATCCTTCAACTGCAACACTGGATCCATTCTTTCAGGACATCACGCTGAACATCACCTGTGACATCGTTGAGCCTGCGACAATGGAAGGTTATGAGCGTGATCCACGTTCGATTGCCAAGCGTGCTGAAGCTTATCTGCAGTCTACCGGTGTTGGTGATGTTGCTTTCTTCGGCCCTGAGCCAGAGTTTTTTGTTTTTGACGATGTGCGTTGGGGAACTGACATGAGTGGCACTTTCGTTAAAATCGATTCAGAGGAAGCAGGCTGGAACAGCGAAAAGGCTTATGAAGATGGCAATATGGGCCATCGTCCGGGCGTGAAGGGTGGTTATTTCCCGGTACCGCCAGTGGATTCATTACATGATATCCGTGCAACCATGTGTAATATCATGGAAGAAATGGGTGTGCCGGTTGAAGTACATCACCATGAAGTGGCGACGGCAGGCCAGTGTGAAATTGGTACAAGATTTTCTACACTGACTGAGCGTGCTGACTGGGTACAGAAGCAGAAATATGTCACGCATAATGTTGCACATCAGTACGGCAAGACAGTTACCTTTATGCCGAAGCCACTTGTGGGTGATAACGGTTCCGGTATGCATGTTCACATGTCCATTGCTAAAGATGGCGAGAATACTTTTGCCGGCGATGAGTATGCGGGTCTATCTGAAACCGCACTGTACTACATTGGCGGTATCATTAAGCACGCTAAAGCATTGAATGCACTAACCAATGCGTCTACGAACTCTTACAAGCGTCTGGTTCCGGGCTTTGAAGCACCGGTTATGCTGGCCTACTCAGCACGTAACCGTTCGGCTTCTATCCGTATTCCGTTTGTGAATAGCCCGAAAGGTCGTCGTGTTGAGCTGCGTTTCCCTGATCCTACTGCAAATCCTTACCTGGCGTTTGCTGCTATGCTGATGGCAGGTCTTGATGGGATCAAGAATAAGATTCATCCGGGCGAGGCAATGGACAAAGATCTGTATGATCTGCCACCGGAAGAAGACAAGCTGATTCCAAAAGTTTGCCACTCACTGGATCAGGCATTGGAAGAGTTGGATAAAGACCGCGACTTCCTGACCGCCGGTGGTGTGTTCACTAACGATATGATTGATGCTTATATTGAACTGAAGATGGAAGAAGTCACTCAGTTGCGGATGACAACGCATCCGGTTGAATTTGAGTTGTACTATAGCTGCTGATTTGTCGTGGACTCATAATGTAAAAAGGCCGGTTTTCCGGCCTTTTTCTTTTTACTGTGGGGCAGATTATTTGAGCCTTGTGTTAGTGATGTCCGCCATGGCCTGTGTTGGCTGCTGAACCACCACCGGTCAGTCCGTAAGATGGTGAGCCACCGGCGACATAGTTTGTGCCATTCCGTGCGTCGTGTTCCAGGGCACTGCCAAATACTTTGTCTAAACCGATCAAGCCACCGGCCTCCTGGCCTAAGGTTCCCAGAATAGCGAGTGGTGCGCTGGAGCCACTTCCACTGTTGCCTCCCAGAGGATGTGAATGTCCGGAGTGATCGAAGGTATTCACCAGCCAGCCTTGAACATCGCCATTAGCAGCAGCTTTAGCGGCACTATCATGACCCACCAAATTAGAAAACAGGCCCAGTGGTGTTCCAATAAGTCCGCCTATACCAGCGTCTTTTCCACCGGTAATTCCACTCAGCAGGCCGTTCACTACACCTCCAAGGCCACTATTTCCCTGTAAGAGTGATGTACCGGCGGAACTGCTTTCTGAATGCCCAATCGCCTGACTGAACTGGCTAATGCTATGTGAATCTGCTGGTGCTGCGTTGGGGCTACAACCGCATGAACTGCTGCTGTGTACGGAATTCAGATTTGCTGCCTGAGATTGCTGATTACCCAGCCCCAGTATTCCACCGATCAAATCAAATGACATAATAATACCTCCATATAATTGGTTTTGAAGTTCCGGGAATTTATGAAGGCTACGATAGGGGGAAACCTGTAAGGGTGAAAGGTGGTGGTGCCTCTGGTGTGATGGGGTGCGCTGAATATAGGATGAATGGCCCGATAGGCGTCGCTGTTACCCAGATAAAAATAAGTAAAGTTTATGAGTGTGTTTGGTTTTCGCTCTATTTCAGGTGCATTTGTAATTCTTTGAGCTTGCGGGTCAGGGTATTGCGCCCCCAACCCAGCAGCTTTGCAGCTTCCAGCTTACGGCCGCCTGTCTTATTCAGTGCTGTCTGGAGCAAGATAGATTCAAATATCGGTGACAGTTCGCTGAGCAAATTGTTGCTGCCTCCTGCCAGACGCTGTTCGGCGTATTGTGCTAATGATTTCTCCCAGTTGCCGGTCAATGCCGTTTTTTCTTCACCATGCTCCAGTAACTCGGCAGGCAGATCATCCATGACAACTTCTTGTCCGGCAGCCATGACGGTCAGCCAGCGACAGGTGTTTTCAAGTTGCCGGACATTGCCTTCCCAGGTACGGCTTAGCAGGAATTCACTGACAGCGGGAGAAAGCGTTTTATTTTCCACCTGCAGCTCTTCTGCTGCTCTGTGTAGAAAAGCTTCGAGGAGCAGAGGAATGTCGTCGCGTCGTTCACGTAAAGGGGGGGAGTGCATACGGATAACGTTTAGCCGGTGAAACAGATCTTCCCT
>JBMZDK010000067.1:0-16764 GCA_049614265.1 Thiolinea sp. | reverse complement strand
TCCGGGCTATACCCCAACTCCTGTTTCAGCCCCATAATTATAAACTTCGATAAGGGCAAAGCCTTCTTCAGATCAGCCTCAAACACCTCTTTGCCAACGCGCCGAATCTGCGTGTCCGGATCTTCGCCCGTGGGCAAAAACAGGAACCTCACCTCACGCTCATCGCTCAATTCCGGTAATGCGTTTTCCAGCGCCCGCCATGCCGCTTCCTTACCCGCCCGGTCACCATCAAAACAAAAAACCACCTCCGGAACCAGGCGGAATAGTTGCTGAATATGGTGTGACGTTGTCGCTGTGCCCAGAGTCGCTACTGCATAACTAACGCCAAACTGTGCCAGTGCGATGACGTCCATATACCCTTCAACGACTAATAGCCGTTCCAGCTTACGGGTATGCTGTCGGGCCTCAAACAAACCATAAAGTTCAGTGCCCTTATGGAAAATCTCCGTTTCCGGTGAATTCAGGTATTTCGGCGTACCATCACCCAGCACCCGACCACCAAAACCAATCACCCGCCCACGCCGGTCACGAATGGGAAACATCAGACGATCACGGAAACGGTCATACACCCGCCCGGCATCATTCTGAATCTGCAAACCACAGGCCAATAATTTTTGCTGACCAAAATCACGCCCGAACAACTGCGTCAGCCGATCCCATTCATCAGCAGAGTAACCAACACCAAACTGCTGCACAATTTCCGGTGACAGTTCACGTTGCTTAATATACTCAACAGCTACCTGAGACTTACTCAATTGCGCCCGGTAATGTTTAGCCGTTTCTTCCATCAAACCATACAAACTGTCGTCGGTTTTTTTGCGTGGTGATGATTCGCGCCCTCCCTCCTCACGTGGCACTTCCACCCCCATATTACGTGCCAGCGCTTCAATCGCCTCCACATACTCAAGGTGTTCATATTCCATGAGAAAGGTGATCGCGGAACCGTGCGCACCGCAACCAAAGCAATGGAAGAACTGCTTAGTAGGGCTGACAGTGAATGAAGGTGTTTTTTCGTTATGAAATGGGCAGCAGGCCGTGTACTCGCGCCCGGCTTTTTTTAATGGCACACGCCCGTTGATCACATCGACAATATCGACACGACCCAACAACTGGTCAATGAACTCGCGAGGTATGCGTCCGGCCATTAATACAAATCACAGTAAGAAGCGATACTATAGTTTATATCCGATACCACCCACACCACAATCACAGCAAAAATTGACCGCAGCACCCGGTGAGAAAAGCCGATAACAAATCTGCTGATGACCTCAGAACACTTGTTCAGCAATCACAGGCCAATAAATTTCCTTATCAGATAAAGTTTTCCTATTAAGAAAAATTATTTCCTCAGAATCACTCAAAGCCCTGACCTGTAAGGCAATCGGCCGGTACAGCCATTGTAAAACTACTACAATTTTGTTAATAATAGCCCCCCCTTTTTTTGCGGCTTGAAGGTTCAGATGACTAATTCATATTCACTTTTACCCCCGGCGCAGGGCTTATATGATCCTGCTAACGAACATGACGCATGTGGTATGGGTTTTGTCGCCCATCTGAAAGGGCAGAAATCGAATAAGATAGTCAAACAGGCGCTGAAGATCCTAACCAATATGGAACATCGCGGTGCCTGTGGTTGTGAGGAGAACACCGGTGACGGTGCCGGAATAATGCTGCAGATTCCGCATAAATTCCTTAGCCGTGAGTGCGAAGACTTAGGATTCTCTCTTCCTGCAGAAGGTGATTACGCTGTCGGTTTTACCTTCCTGCCGCGCGTTATTGCTGATCGCAAGGTGTGCGAATATATCGTTAACCGCATTATCCGCGAAGAAGGCCAACAGCTACTGGGCTGGCGCGATGTACCGGTCAATCCTGCCCCGGTCGGTAAAAGTGCACTGGAATGCATGCCATTCACCCGCATGGTCTTTATCGGCCGCTCAGAAGATGTCGCCGCAGGCATGGATTTTGAGCGTAAGCTGTACGTCATCCGCAAACGCATCGTCAGTGAAACCCTGATCCCGGAAACACCGGGCAGCATTTATTTTACCAGTCTGTCATCACGCACAATTGTGTACAAAGGCATGCTGACCACTGAGCAGGTACAACAGTTTTATACTGACCTGTCCGATCCGGATATGGAAACCGGGATCGCAATGATTCACTCACGCTTCTCGACAAATACGTTCCCGAGCTGGGAACGGGCGCACCCGAACCGTTATATGATCCACAATGGTGAAATCAACACCATGCGCGGTAATCATAACTGGATGAATGCGCGCGAGGCGATGATCAAAACTGATGCTTTTGGTACCGACGTCAGCGAAGTCTACCCAATTATCCGCCCGGACGGCAGTGACTCCGCCTGTATGGATAACGCACTGGAGTTTATGTACCTGTCAGGCTATTCACTGCCACATGCAATGATGATGATGGTGCCGGAGCCCTGGTCAAATCATGAAACCATGTCAGCGGAAAAGAAGGCTTTCTACCAGTATCACAGCTGTATGATGGAACCCTGGGATGGCCCGGCGGCACTGGGCTTTACCGACGGTATTCTGGTTGGTGCCACACTGGATCGTAATGGCCTGCGTCCGTCACGTTATTACCTGACTAACGATGATATGATTATTCTGGCCTCGGAGGTCGGGGTACTCGATGAGTTAGACCAGAACACCGTTGTTTCACGGCAGCGCCTGGAGCCGGGCCGCATGCTGGTTGTGGACACAGAAGCTGGCCGGATTATTTCTGATGAAGAAATTAAGCATCAGATTGCCACTGAAAAACCTTACCAGGACTGGCTGGCGCAACACATGATTACGTTGGAAGAGTTGCCGGAACCGGAAGCGTTTCCACCACCGGATCACGACACACTGATTCAGCGCCAGAAAGCTTTTGGTTACACCTACGAGGACGTGCGCAAAACGATTCTGCCAATGGCACAGAATGGCATTGATCCCTTAGGTGCTATGGGTACCGATGCGCCACTGGCAGTTCTATCATTGAAATCCCAGCCACTGTTTAATTACTTCAAACAGTTATTTGCTCAGGTAACCAATCCACCGATTGATGCAATCCGCGAAGAAATTGTGACCTCTTCACTTACCCTGCTTGGCAGTGAAGGTGACCTGACAGCACCGACACCGGAGGTTTGTCACCGTATTACCCTGAAATCACCGATTATCAGTAACCGCGAAATCGCCAAGCTCAAAGCCATTGATCACCCCGGCTTCCGCTGTGTGCGCATGCCAATTTTATTTGACGCCAATGGTGGTGAAGGTACGCTGGAAAAAACGCTGGAAGACATCTTTGCGAAAGTTGATGAACGCATAGAGGAAGGGGTAAACCTGATAGTGCTGACGGATCGCGGCACTGATGCCAGCAACACGCCGATTCCATCACTTCTGGCGGTTTCCAGCCTGCATCACCACCTGATCCGTAACGGTAAACGTACCCGCGTCAGTATCATTCTCGAATCCGGCGAACCACGTGAAGTCCATCACTTTGCCGTGCTATTGGGATATGGCGCCGATGCCATTAATCCTTATGCGGCCTGTGAGACAATTGATGACCTGATCCGTGAAGGCTATCTAACCGGCATTGATTATGTTCCGGCGGTACTTAAATACATTAAGGCGGTCACCAAAGGCGTGATCAAAGTCATGTCGAAAATCGGCATATCCACGGTTCAGTCCTATCGTGGCGCACAAATTTTCGAGGCTATCGGCATCAGTCAGGATGTCATCGACCGTTACTTTACCGCGACTACTTCACGCATTGGTGGTATTGACCTCGACACTATCGCAGAAGAAGCTCTGCGCCGCCATCGCCGTGCCTTTGGACACCATGATGCGGATCTGCGCACCCTGCTCTCCGGTGGCTCATTCCAGTGGCGTAGTGGTGGCGAAGAACACATGTATAACCCGGACACCATCTATCTGCTGCAAAAAGCAGTGCGCAGTGGTGACTATGCACAGTTTAAGCAATTCAGCAGTAAGTTGAATGATGATCCGGAAGTAAAGTACAACCTGCGTAATCTGCTGGAGTTTGACTTCCCGCAACAGGGGGTTCCGTTAGATGAAGTCGAACCGGCAGCAGACATTGTTCGGCGCTTTAAATCCGGTGCGATGTCCTATGGTTCGATTAGTCCGGAAGCCCATGAAGGCCTGGCCATCGCCATGAACCGTCTCGGAGGCAAGTCAAATTCCGGCGAAGGTGGTGAAGACCCAAGACGTTTTACCCGGGATGAAAATGGTGACTGGCGCAACAGTGCCATTAAACAGGTCGCCTCCGGTCGCTTTGGCGTCACCAGCCACTACCTGAATAATGCGCGTGAAATCCAGATTAAACTGGCACAGGGCGCAAAGCCGGGTGAAGGTGGTCAGCTACCAGGTAAAAAGGTTTACCCATGGATTGCTAAAGTACGCGGCACTACACCAGGTGTTGGGTTGATTTCGCCACCACCCCATCATGATATTTATTCGATTGAGGATTTAGCCGAGCTGATCCACGATCTGAAAAATGCTAATAAACGAGCAGATGTGAATGTGAAGCTGGTGTCTGAAGTGGGTGTCGGCACAATCGCCTCAGGTGTCGCAAAAGGTAAAGCTGACGTCATTTTGATTTCAGGTTATGACGGTGGTACCGGTGCTTCTCCTAAGACCAGTGTTCAGCATGCGGGCTTGCCGTGGGAACTGGGGCTGGCAGAAACCCACCAGACTCTGCTGCTGAATAATCTGCGTAGCCGGGTCAGACTGGAAACTGATGGAAAATTAATGACCGGGCGTGACGTCGCTATCGCGACCCTGCTTGGTGCTGAAGAATATGGCTTTGCCACTTTGCCACTGGTTGCTTTGGGGTGCGTCATGATGCGGGTTTGTCATCTCGACACCTGCCCTGTCGGCATTGCGACACAAAACCCTGAGCTACGCAAAAAGTACAGTGGCGATCCGCAATATGTGGTGAACCTGCTGACCTTTATTGCTGAAGAGCTGCGTGAAATCATGGCCGAACTGGGCTTCCGCACGATCAATGAGATGGTTGGCCGCGTTGACCGTCTGAAACAGAAAGCGGATATTGATCACTGGAAAGCCCGAAACCTTGATCTTAGCGGCATTCTGTACACACCAAAAGTTGAAGATTGCCTCGGCACCTTCGGCATTCACAAGCAAAACCATGGTATTGCCGAATCACTGGATGAGCGTGAAATTTTACCGGCCTGTGCTGATGCACTGAAAGAAGGTAAACCATTCAAAGCCGAATACAGTGTGAAAAATATTGACCGGGTACTGGGTACGATTGTCGGTGCGGAGTTGACTCGTAACCATGGTGCAGAGGGTTTACCGGAAGACACGATCCACCTTAAGTTTAACGGCTCAGCAGGCCAGAGTATGGGTGCCTTCGCCCCACGCGGTATGACACTGGAACTGGAAGGTGATTCCAATGACTACATTGGCAAAGGCCTGTCCGGCGGCAAAATTGTAGTCTATCCACACAAAGAAGCATCCGGTTATATCGCAGAAGAAAATATTGTTGTCGGTAATGTTGCCTTCTTTGGCGCCAGTGCCGGCACAGCTTATGTCCGCGGTGTCGCCGGCGAACGCTTCTGTGTTCGTAACTCCGGTGTACAAGTCGTAGTGGAAGGCACCGGCGACCACGGTTGTGAATACATGACCGGTGGTTGCGTGGTGGTACTCGGCAATGTCGGACGTAACTTTGCTGCCGGTATGTCCGGCGGTGTGGCTTATGTCTATGACCCGGATGGTATTCTGGAACGCAGCGGCAACCGTGAAATGGTGAGCTACAGCGCCCTAAGCGAAGATGCTGATATTGCTGCTGTGCGTGACATGATTGAGAAACACATTCTGCACACCGACAGTAGCCGTGGCCGTACTTTGCTGGAAGACTGGGATAATACACAGCAACACTTTGTACGGGTCATGCCCAATGACTATAAGCGTATGCTGGACACCGTGAAGACCTTTGAAGCGGAAGGTATGGCACATGCTGATGCATTGATGGCAGCCTTTGAAGCAAACACCCAGGACGCTTCGCGCGCTTCTGGCAGTTAAGGAGAAATATAATGGGAAAGCCAACCGGATTTCTTGAGTATGAACGTCAACTGCCAGCTGACCGGGCGCCCTTAGAGCGCATTAAAGACTGGCGTGAGTTCCACCTGGATTTTGATCGTGAAGAAGATGCCAAACAACAGGGTGCCCGCTGCATGGAGTGTGGCATTCCGTTTTGTCAGACCGGAAAGATTCTGCCCGGCGGAGCCAGTGGTTGTCCGGTGAACAACCTGATTCCGGAGTGGAACGATCTGATTTATCGCGGGTTATGGCATGAAGCTTATGAGCGCCTGCGTATGACCAATAACTTTCCGGAATTCACCGGACGGGTTTGCCCGGCTCCGTGTGAAGGGTCTTGCACACTGGGTATGAATGAACCGGCGGTCACCATTAAGCTGAATGAAGTCTCGATTATTGATCGCGCCTTCAAAGAAGGCTGGGTCAAATCCGGCAAACCGGCAACGCGTACAGGTAAAACCGTCGCCGTTGTTGGTTCCGGGCCAGCGGGCCTCGCCTGCGCCGATCAGCTCAATACTGCAGGCCACAAGGTGACCGTCTATGAACGTGCCGATCGCATTGGTGGCCTGTTAATGTATGGCATTCCGAATATGAAGCTGGATAAGCAGGAAGTCGTGCAACGTCGAGTTGACCTGATGGCTGAGTCAGGTATTAACTTCGTCACCAACACCGAAATTGGCAAAGATATCTCCACCGAGCAACTGCAGGATGAGTTCGATGCTGTGGTGCTGTGTGGCGGTGCAACAAAAGCACGTGATCTGCTGGTAGAAGGTCGTTCAGTGAATGGTATTCATCTGGCGATGGACTTCCTGAAAGCCAATACCAAAAGCCTGTTGGACTCTCAGCATGAAGACGGCAATTATATTTCTGCTAAAGACAAACATGTCATTGTGATTGGCGGCGGTGATACCGGCACAGACTGTGTCGGCACCTCAGTACGCCATGGCTGTAAGTCAGTCACGCAACTGGAAATCATGGATCGCCTGCCGGACGAACGCCGCCCGACAAACCCCTGGCCGGAATGGCCGATGGTCTATAAAGTCGATTATGGTCAGGAAGAGGCTGCTGCAGTTTTTGGTGATGATCCGCGTGAATATCTGATTTCGACTAAACGTTTTGTAGGTGACGAGAACGGCAATCTGCAGGAAATTCATACCGTCCGTGTGCGCTGGGAAAAGGACGCTGATGGCAGGATGAACCTGGTGGAAGAAGAAAACTCCGAACAAGTCATTCCGGCACAATTAGTTTTACTGGCTATGGGTTTTACCGGGCCGGAAAAAACGATGATCAAACAATTGGGATTAGATACTGATCCTCGTGGCAACGTACTGGCAGAATATGAGCAGTACACCACAAATATTGAGGGTGTCTTCGCTGCCGGTGATATGCGCCGTGGCCAGAGCCTGGTCGTCTGGGCGATTAATGAAGGTCGTGGTGCCGCACGGGAATGCGATCGTTACCTGATGGGTAGCAGTAGCTTGCCATAACACCGAATCAAAATCTGAACCCCGCTAGTGGATCGGAACCTGAATTGATGCGATTCCTTTCAGTCGCCCTGCTTTCAACGTTTTAGCAGGGCGACTGAAAACCGGTATTTTACCCAAAAAGCCGTGTTTTTATTTCCCGGTATGAAGGCCCTGCGTATGGACGGGTGGCGCTTAACAAAGCACGAAAATCCGGGTAATTCGGGATCAGAAAGCAAAAATTTCCTCCAACTGCCTGCTTTTTGCCTATATTTAAGGTGAACAAGCGGCTCCACACGGATAAGTCGCCTGATTTATCTGCCCCAACTTCGTCTGCAGAACGAATATCGCCGCTGTTCATATACTTACTAATTAATTAAAAGGAACAGGCAAATGAAAACTGCAATTACCGCCACGCTCGCGGCAGTTCTGCTCGGCAGCACCGCTTTTATCTCTACGGCATCAGCCGCAATCGATCTCACCGCAGAGCGTGAAGCCCGCACCGCCAAAATTGAAGCGCTATACGCTGAAGTACGCAGTGGCCGTATGAGTCGCTCCGAAAAAATTCAGGCCCTGCTTGATATCGCACGTCTGGAAGCTGAAGAGCGTAAAGAGCGCCGCCAGCAAGATCGTATCCGCGATCGCGAAGCTGCACTAAACAGCTAGCACCCGGTCATAACAAAGCGGAACAAAATGATATCCGGAAATTGCACACACTATTTCCGGGTATCAGGAAAAATTATTTCCTAAACAAACTGTTGCATACGTACAGCTTCAGCGTGCCAAGTTCAAACCGTCTGTTTTATGCCGGGCAGAAGCCAGAGGCGCAACACTGCTGACGGGCTGCTGCTGATAACGCTGGTAATAACCTTCCGGCACTTCGGCATCACGCGACTTCACAACCAGAAACCCTGCTACATTCTGTTTAACCCGCTGTAAACGTGCCAGCGCCTGGCTCATTTGCTGACGATCAATATTTTCAGCGTGGGTGACAATAATCGTTGCATCCGACTGCTCGGCCAGCAACAAGGCATCAGCGAAACCGGTAACCGGTGGCGCATCAATAATGGTGACATCAAAATATTGCCTGGCCATTTCTATCAGCTTTAACATTCGGTCACAGGACAATGCCTCCACCGGATCAAGATTAAGCAGGCCTGCAGTAATAACATAGGTGTTTTTTGCCTCAGCAAAATGCTGGGTCACTTTCGATAGCTCAATATCACCGTGCAAATACTCACTTAATCCTAAATGGTTATTCAGTTCCATTTTATGATGGATAGTCGGTCGCCGAAAATCAGCATCGATCAATAACACCTTATTACCAATCTGGGATTTACTTAAAGCCAGGTTCACTGCTGAGGTTGACTTGCCCACCGCAGGATCAACACTGGTAACCAGAAAAATACGAGAACCCGGTTCCGGGAAAACAAATTTCAGGTTAGCTGCTGCTATACGATAAGCCTCAGAAGCTGATGACCCTATATCACGTAAAGCCGCGAGTGGTAATTTGCGCTGATTTAAACGGCTGACATAAGGAATCGTACCCAGTATTGGCAAGCCACTTAGCTTCTCCAGTTCCTCAGTAGAGGCCAGAGAATTATTAAGTGATTCCCGCAATAACGCTAAGGCAGAAGCCAGTAACAATCCGGCAATCAAACCAATCAGCATGTTTAAAGGTCTGACCGGACGAAAATGCTTAACCGGTGCTTTTGCCGGATCAATGATGCGTATATTGCTTGAGCTTGCTCCGGCTGCCACCCCTACTTCCTGATTACGTTGCAGCAGCCCTTCATATAATTTGCGATTGGTATCTAATTCGCGCTGCAGGGCATTGTATTCAACACTGCGATCACGTAAATCCAGAAGCTGATCCTTGTAATCTGCTAACTCATCCTGCAACCGCTCAACCAGACTGGTTGCAGCTACACTTTCAGCTTCTAACGTCGCGGTGGCCGTATTCTTGACGGTTACCGTTTCTGCGGCCAGTTTGCGGCGCACAGTCTCAATCTCACGTGCCAGCTGTTGCATGTCCGGGTAAGCCGGTTTAAATATTTTTGACAGGTTCTGATACTCGGCTTCTAAGTCTGACAGTTGGCGCTTTAAGCCTTCAATCACCGGATTACGCAAAACATCAGCCGCATTACCATTAAACTGCCCTTCGCTTAACTGACTATCTGCCTCGGTTTTACGTTGTTCAGCCAGAGCCAGTGCCGAATTCAGCTCGGTTAGCTTCTTCTCCTGAGCCTCCTGACTGTTATTGACCTCCAAAATGCCATTATCACGGGCATATTGTACCAACTCATCTTCACTGGATGTCAGACGATCGCGTGCCTTCTCCAACTCCAGCTCCAGAAAGGTCTGTGCGTAAGTATCGGTCTGGCTATCAGCTGTCAGCGTCTCATTGATAAAGGTTTTCACCAGTGTATTAACAATCTCCGCCGATAATTCCGGATCAGGCGTTTCATAAAACACTTTTACCAGATGTGTTTTCTCAACAGGCTCGACATACAGGTTTTTCAGGAATTTGTCGACAGGGTCAATATCCACCGATTGTGCTTTTTTATCCCAAAAAGCCAGCCCTTTCGCCCAATCCAGCACCAGCTTAAACATATGTTGAAAACGATCAATTATTGAGACCTTCAAGGGTGACCCAAAGTTACGGTCAAATAAGCGTTGTTCAAGATCCAGTTTATTAATGATGCGTTGCGCAAGCTCCCGGCTTTTCAGCTGTTCGTACTGGGTACGGAAAAAAGGATCCAGCTCACCCATATCCGGAGTCGGTTTATTCAGCTCACCAAAATCAACAATCTGCGCCCCTTGCTTCTCAATCTGCAAAGTTGACACAGCCCGGAATTGCGGTGTCAATGACCAGGTAATCAGGGCTGATAACAATAAGGTCAGCAGTAACGTAGTTAAAAATAATGCCTTCTGGCGCATCAGACGACGCCATAATTCTTTCAGGGTCAGACCGCCATCTGCAGGCTCTGCCAATATGCGGGCCGGTGTTGGCGATACTCCGGAATGGTTAGGAACTGCGGGAACAGGAAGAGCATTATTATTAACAGTAAGCATAATCTACCTTTAACCGACTATTAGAAACAGTCTGTGGTGCACTCCATTCCTTTGCACGCATATAAAATCAACACTGATTACACGGCCGGAACGCAGGCATGATTAATAATGCTGGGACAGCCTGTCACGGAATGCAATTACGACTCAGCGCAACCCGGCAATTTTGGGGATAAACGGACAATAGCTCATATTTACAACAAAACACCTTTAATCCGAATAACCCTCCCCTTCAGCCATCACAACCCGCCATAAATCCAGCTGCCGACCCACACTCCATTTTGTGACACAAGGACAGCACAGGATAAATGGCGTGACAATCAGGATAGAAAAAGCGCTCGAAACAACGGAACGGTATAAAAAACAAAATAATCTTTTTCTGAAAGCCGGTTTCCGGAAAGCATTGGCAAAGGAATATCGCCTGGAAGCCGTAGACATTGCTTTTGACAGCCCGGAACACACTTTCTGGCTACCGGCCTACCGGAAAAAAACTACATTGGCCCATAAACTGGTTATTGGAGCAGGCTTTGACGTCACCAGTACAACAAAGCCCCTGCCTAACAGCGTATTTACGGCTTATATGACGGCGCTCAGTACGCAACTGCGGGCACTTCAAATTGACCAGTTAGCCATTCGCAGCCAACAACTCATTCCCTGTCAGCACGATTATGCCGATAAGGTAGAACTGAGCATCGAACTGGAAGAAAGCTGCGAAGAACGCTTCAAACAATTCTCCAAATCAACACGGCGTAATTTACGCCTGCCCTTCAAACATGGCTTTCATTACGTTTTTGCGAAAAAACACCAACATCTGGATGAGTTTTATCAGGTATACCAGCGCTGTATGCACGCTATCGGCACTCTCCCTCACTCCAAACAGTTTTTCCAGAGTCTGTGGCAGGATTGTCATGACGATATCGGTATTTTTATTGGTTATATGGACGACCAGCCAATTGCCACGTCCTTACATTTTCTGACTGAGAATGAAATTTATGGTGCCTGGGGATGTGTGCACCCGGACTACAAAAAATACAGTGTATTTATCACTATGCTGTGGCTCATCCTGCAATATTGTGAGGATAGCGGGCGTAAAACCTATAATCTGGGCCGTACCTCAACAGGCAGTAATGCATATCATTTCAAGAAGCGGCTGGCTAACAGGGAACATAAAATATATCACTATCAGCTGACAGCAGGCCCTGCCCATACGACACAAACCGCCGTTTATGACGCAGCATCCTGGCTGATTCGCCACAGCCCTTCTCCGCTAATGCACACCTTGTCACGCACACTCTTGCACAGATTTTATTAAAGCAACATGGAAGCTCTGAGGAACTCTGATGAAAATTCTCGAAGTCTGCACGGAAAGCAGCCCGACTTATGCACTGGTCTTTCAACGTGCGCAAACACTTAACCAGCAATACCCCCGTTTATTTCAAATCGACATTTTATGCAGTGAAGGCAAAGAAGTCAGCCTGATGCAGCAGCAGGGCATGAAAGTCATTATCAGCTGCCTGCACCGAAGCTTATCCCCACTGGCCCTGCTACGATCCTTGTTCAATCTGCATCAGGTATTACGCCGCAATGAATATCAGGTTATCCATCTTCACTTCGGCATTCCCGGACTGGTAGGCCGTCTGTTAGCCACACTATACCGGCAGCCCATCTGGGTTTACCAAAGTCACGGATACAGCATTTCTGCCAATACCGGCAAGCTCAGTCGCACACTCTATCTGGCTGTGGAGCGGGCCTTCAAAAATACCGTCGACTTTGCTCTGTTTCAGTCAAAGGAAGATATCAGACTGGCACGGCAATACCGGCTTTTGCATCAGGCTCAAATTATTTACCTCGGCAACGGTATTGATACAGACAGATTCCAACCTGATTCTGCAAAAATGCCTGACAACGACGATGCCCACAAAAACTGTTTTGTCTTTGGTATGGTCGCCCGCTTCGAAAGCATCAAAAACCACCAGTTATTATTAGACGCCATTAAACGACTGCGTCTGAAAACAGAAAACTTTAAAGTACTGTTGATTGGACAGGGTGAGCTGAAAGATAAAATTGCGGCACAAATTGCCGCGCATGAGCTGTATCAATGGGTTGAAATCATGTCATACAACCACGATATGCCCGGATTTTATCGTCAGATTGATATGGGAGTCTTAACCTCCTTCGGTGAAGGCCTGCCACGCGCTTTACTGGAACCCATGGCCTGTGGCAAACCAGTGCTATGTACCGATGTTAAAGGCAGTCGTGAAGCCGTAGTCGACAATGAAACCGGCTTCATTCTCCCCCTTGACCAACCGGCAGTCTGGGCGGAAAAGATGCTGTGGTGTATTGAGCATCAACATACTCTCAGGACTATGGGGCATCAGGCACGTCAGCATGTACTTGAACATTTTTCCGAACAGCAGGTAATAGAACGCCTCGGCGCAGTCTATCAGCGCTGTTATCAATTAAACGAGGATAAAAAAGCTACTGCACTTACGGAGTCTTCCACATGATTTTCAGTGCAGATATCGAAGACTGGCAACAGTCCGTATGGGATTTTAAGCGCCCAATTAGCCGCAGAGTCTTAGTAAATACATGGCAATTGCTCGATATTCTCGCCCGGTATCAGGTAAAGGGTACCTTTTTTGTTCAGGGCATGGTGTCTAAGGCCTGGCCTGAGCTAATCCGTGAAATCAGCGCACAAGGTCATGAGCTGGCCAGCCATGCCTGGAGTCATCGCCCGCTTTACGAACTGGAACCGGAAGCATTTCGTACTGAACTGAGGCGCTCCGTTGACTCACTGCAACAAATATCCGGGCAAAAAGTGATTGGCTTTCGTGCACCGACCTTCTCACTGCAGGAATATATGCTGGACTGGTACTGTGATGCGCTGCATGAACAGGGAATCCGCTATGATTCTTCGGTAATGCTGGCTCAGGTACGGAAAGCTTATGGCTTTGGTAATGACCGGATATTGGAACAACTCAGGCAAAGAGGTATTGAAAGTTACCCATTATCTGTCGCCAAAGTCATGGGAAAATCTATTCCGGTCATGGGTGGCGGCTACTTCCGCATTTTCCCTTACGGACTGACAAAGTACCTCGCCAGACAACTCAACCCTGACAACAGTATTTTTTATATGCACCCCTATGAACTGGATGTCAGAGAATACCGTGAAATTGCAAAGCCGGATGGCATTTCTCTGACCTACGCTCTGCATCAGTTTGGCGGGCGCAGATCCATGCATAGCAAACTGCCACGCCTGCTGCGTGACTATCACTTTACCTCATTTCGTCAATATTATTATCCTGACAAAGCAAAACGGGCGGCCCGGACAAAACCAGAGATCACAGGCAATGGTTTATGTGCGGCATAAACGGCTTAATCCATTATCCTGCCGTTGAAAAACTGGAAGCAGCAATCCGCAATATGGGCCATGCACTGCATCATCGTGGCCCGGATGCTACCGGTATCTGGTTAGATCATGAGAAGAGCATTGCGCTCGGCCATCAACGTCTGGCAATTGTCGACCTTTCACCAGCAGGGCAGCAACCCATGCAATCCGGTGACGGTCGTTTTGTGATGGTGTTCAATGGTGAAATCTATAATCACCGCCAGCTACGCTCTGAACTGAAGCAAAGTGGATTTGAGCAATGGCGAGGCCATTCTGACAGCGAAACCTTGCTGGCTGGTTTCACCTTCTGGGGTATTACAGCAACCTTAAATCGCTGCACCGGTATGTTTGCCATTGCTTTATGGGATCGACAGCAACAAACACTGCATTTAATTCGTGACCGGGTAGGTGAAAAGCCGCTGTATTATGGTTATTTCGGTTCCTGTTTTGCTTTTACTTCAGAATTAAAAGCATTCCGTACACTGGATATCTTTAATAAACCGGTTGATCGCAATGCGTTAGAAGCTTATCTGCATTATGGTTATATCCCCGCCCCTCATTCTATCTACACGGGAATCAGCAAATTAAAACCCGGCACGATACTGACGCTTCATTACTCACCGGAGCCTCACCAGCAAGCAACCAGCATACAACAGTGGTGGTCATTCAATAACACAGTACAACAGGCCCGACAGAACCCAATCACTGATGAAGCGGAAGCCCGGGCAAGACTACAACAACAACTGCAAACCAGTATTCAGCAACAATCCTCAGCAGATGTGGCTGTTGGTGCGTTTCTCTCCGGTGGCATCGACTCCACGACCATTGTCAATCAGCTTTGTAAAACCAGTTCGCAACAAATAAAAACCTTTTGTGTTGGTTTCGAACAGCCTGGCTATAACGAAGCAGAACAGGCCGCCGGTATTGCCCGTTTCCTTGGAACCGAACACGAGGAAATCTACGTTAGTGGCAGAGAAGCCCGGGATGTCATCCCACTCTTACCCGCTATGTATGACGAGCCGTTTGCAGACACCTCGCAAATTCCAACTTACCTTATCGCCAGGCATGCCCGGCAATACGTTACGGTCGCATTATCCGGCGATGCCGGTGATGAATTATTCGGTGGTTATAGCAGTTACCTGCACAGCCCGGCTATCTGGAATACAATCAGGAATCTGCCGTTGAAGCTGCGCAATCTGCTAGCTCGCTTCCTGATTACCATCAAGCCTCAGCACTGGAACTGGATAGCAACAAAGCTGCATAGCGCCAAACTAAACGGCAACAATCTGCATAAACTGGGAAATAGTCTGCATGATTGCAATACTCTGGCAGATTTTTTCACGCATTTAGATCTGCAGTTTCCCGCATCAACTTCCCTCGTTATTGGTAGTGATCAATTTCAGACAACACGACTGCCCGAACAGCAATGGCAGGCATTTGTACAGCATGATGAAAATGAACACGCCATGATGCTAACTGATAGTCTGAACGGGCTGCCAGATGATATTTTATGTAAAGTTGACCGGGCAGCAATGGCAGTCAGTCTTGAGACCCGCATTCCTTTTCTTGATCACCAGTTAATTGAGCTGGCCTGGCGTCTACCATTAGAGATGAAAATCCAGCGAGGCCGGGGGAAAAATATTCTCCGTCAGCTGTTGTATCAGGATATTCCTGAAATTCTGATTGAACGCCCCAAACAGGGCTTTACCGTGCCAATAGCAGACTGGTTGCGACATGACTTACGTGACTGGGCTGAAGATTTGCTCGCGGAAGAACACCTGCGCAATGAAGCGTATCTCGATAGTAAAGCTGTCCGTCGCCACTGGCAGCAGTTCCTCAGCGGAAAACGCGCAAACCAGCAACTCATTTGGAATATCTTAATGTTTCAGGCCTGGCGTGAATATTGGGAATCTTAAGTCTTTTAATCTGCCTTAGCCCAACGTAACAACCAACACATCGTACTGCTCTGCGTAATACGTAGCAGCTTACGTTGCCAAAACATTATTTAATCCAAATAAATCAATGCATTAAAAACATTTAAAAAACTTTCAGACCTAACGGTTACGGTTACTTATGAAACCTGTACGGGAAAGGTAATCTACACTCCATCAACAAAACATAATAACAATAAAAACAAGGAAGTAGCAGGGAAGCAACACATGCCAAATAACAATAATAAGGGCATGCAAAAACCGGGCGTAACAATAATAATAATGAGCACCGGCATGACCACTGAAAGGGCTGCAGTGGTTAGCAAGGGGTTGGGGCAAACGGACATTGGCAACAATGACGGGGATGTGGTTACCGATACCGTATGCCCCCTTATTCCCCCGGAACAGGTATTAGTCAGCTATCAGGCCTGACTAAATCGTAATAGCAACACACCGGCAACTGTTACTAATGCTGCCGCTATCTTCTGCCAACTCAGGCGCTCTCCTAACACCAGAACTCCCAGCAACATAGCAAAAATAATGCTGGTTTCACGCAAAGCCGTCACCAGCGCAATCGGCGCCAGTGTAAAGGCCCAAACTACCATCGAATAAGCACCGAATGAAGCTCCACCGCCTAAAAGCACCAACCTCCATTCTTTGGTGACTAACTGTTTCATTAAACCGGGGCGCTTCAAATGCATATAGACCGACCACAGCATAGATGTTAAACCAGATCCAACAATATAATAACCAACCGGACTGCCGGACGCTCTTGCACCATAACCATCAATAAGCGAGTAACCCGCAATAAAACCTCCGGTAATCAAAGC
>JBMZDK010000066.1:0-17049 GCA_049614265.1 Thiolinea sp. | reverse complement strand
GGCAGGTATTTTTCTTTCTGCTCTGGCGTTCCCATGCGGTTAATCTGATTCACACACAGATTGGAATGTGCACCATACGAAAGCCCCACCGACGCCGAGGCGCGACTGATTTCTTCCATCGCTACCACATGCGCTACATAAGACATACCCGTGCCGCCATACTCAGGGTCAGCCGTCATCCCCAACAGGCCAAGCTCCCCCATTTCCCGCCACATCTGTGCCGGAAACTCATTCTCGCGATCAACCTCAGCCGCAATCGGGGCCAGACGTTCCTGCGCGAACTTATGCACCACATCACGCAGCGCATCAACCTCTTCGCCCAGACCAAAATTCATGGAGGCAGTGAACATGGAAAAACTCCTCGTAGCAGTCCTGAAATAATAGCGAAAGCATACTTTACGTTTACGTACACGTAAAGTATGTCAAATTAAAAACTAAACCCTCATGCAACAGTTATCAGGTATTTTTACGTCTCATCTTTCATCACAGTTGACTTGTGCGTCTGTAAGCTTCCACCATCCTGCTTACAATTGATTCCTCAACATTAACTCTGAAGGATGGGGGTTAAGATAGTGCTGGCGGCTGATATAAGGATGCGGATGACGTCGAAAGTGATGATTCAATAAAGTCAGCGGCACAATCAACGGTACATACCCTTGCTGATAGCGCGCAATAATATCTACCAACTCAGCGCGGTCTTCTTTATCAATATCAGCGCTGATATACCCCATTAAATGCTGTAACACATTGGCATGCTGGCCACGACTCACCCGCTCGGCCATCGCTATCATCAGGCGTTCAAAATACTGCTGGCATAGCGCCGCGAAATCATCATGTTTCCCCGCCTGAGCGACTAACTGTCCCAACTCGCGCAACGCTGCCTGATTGTGCGCCATAATGCTGTACTTATGTGTGGAGTGAAAATCGACCAATGAAGCCGGAGTGATGCCTGCTTTTTCCAACTGCTGCCAACGGTGATAAACAAACACCCGCTCAACAAAGTTTTCCCGCAATATGGGGTCACATAAACGCCCTTCTTCTTCCATTGGCAGGTATGGATAATGCTGACGGATGATCTCAACATAAATACCGGAACCATTGCGTTCCGGCGGTGACGCAGGTCTGTCCTGGCGATAAATCTTGACCCTTTCCATACCGCAACTGGGTGAGTCTTTTTTCAGAATATAACCACATAGCCCTTGTAACTGACCAACAATGCCCTCGGAATAATCCTGCAAAGCGGCGGTATGATCAGCTTCCTGATTTTTCACTTCCACCGCGCGTATCGGTGCGTCTTCAGTAGCCTGTACAAGCCGGATTGTTGGTCGCGGGATACCTAAACCTGCGCCCACTTCCGGGCAAAAGGGCTGAAAATCGAAGTACTCACCCAGGGTTTGCACGATATAATTATTTTTTTTATGGCCACCATCAAAACGCACCTGTTGTCCCAACAGGCAGCTGCTAATTCCAACCGGTAATTTATTATTGTCCATATTGACTCAATATTGTCATAAACATCGCGGCAAAAGTTGTCAGATACCTAAAACTGTCTGGCTAACAGAGTGGAAGTCATAAACTTCATGAGAAATTTTGCGCACTACTTATCTTAATTGTGAAAAGACCTGCAGAAGTGATGTGCCTGCAGGATCAATGCACAGTATATGCAAGTTAGCTCTGGTTGTAACTCATGCACAATGGATGCCACCGCCTGTCTGTTTCTTCAGCTCCGGGCAACGTTACATATATCATATTACTTGTTGCAGGCAGTTCCGCTTAATATGCTTTGCCGATAATAATAAGACGATAAATATAAAAGCGTTGCGCATCACATAATAATAAACAGGTCAATTTATCCTATGAGTTATTCATTTTCTTCTTCACTGACTTCAGCATTTATTTTATTTCTGTTAATCAATCACACAGCTTCAGCTGACTCATCCCTGACGGCCGACGCAACAGCCAGCCTCAAAGCTTTGCCTGCTTCCGGGCAAAAAGCTCTGGGGGAAGGAGCAAATTTCAGTGTTCGCCGGACAGCAGACGGACGCTATCGGGTATTCATACAGCCAGCGACGACACCTTCTCCTAATCTGACATTAAATGGTCAGGTTACCTTACGTGTACCTCATGTGAGTGGGGATGAGCAGTTTCAGGTTTCCGGACTGACCACGTCGGTTAGTGATACAGAGTGGTTATTTGATTCCCGCAGCAATTCACCGGCAGAAGCTCCGGCTTTTGACTACCTCTCATTCTCTTTATCCGCAAATAACGCCACAGCATTTAGCTGGCAGGCCGGACAGGAAACAGAAGTGTTCAGCTTCACTAATAGCAACCCCTGTCCGGGAGCCGTGGAAATCATCAACAATGTTACTGACCCGTTTATTATTCCGGTTAATAACGGCGGTTCCAACAGTGCATTTAGTAATCCGGGCAATCAAATTAATAATCTTGGCTGGAACACAAATGACATAGAAGCCAATGACTATATTGGAAATTATGGTACGCCAGCTGAGTGCCTTGCTTCTGAACAAACGACAAACACTAACAACGAGTCGGGTGGAAACTCCGGCAACAACAATGGCACTGGCAATAACACAGGAAATAACAGCGGTAGTGGTAATAATGCAGGTAATAACACGGGTGGCAACACAGGTACCTCAGGCAATGTGACAGGCATCAATCTGCAGGTAAGAGGTATTTTACAGGGTGCTTATAACGGTTTGGTTGGTTTGATGCGTGATGATTTGCACCAAAAAGGCCTGCTGCCCATGAGCCAGCCATTTTCTAACCCGGAAATCACATTTGATTATACAGGCGCAGAATCTCTGGCCGCTGGCGCTTTAAATCAAACGGGCAATGATGCTCCCGTCGACTGGGTGTTGGTGGAAATACTGGATGCATCTGACCGGGAAACACGCCTGGCCAGCAAAGCCGCTATTTTACAGCGGGACGGTGATGTTGTGGATGCACAGACCGGCTCAACCGCACTGCACTTCCCCGGTGTGAGCGCCGGAAATTATTTTATCGGCTTAAACCACCGTAACCATCTTGGCACAGTGACACTTGATCCGTTCAGCTTATCAACAACGATTCAGCTGATCGATTTTAGCTCACCTAATCTGGCAGTGTATGGTGATAATGCCCGCTTTACTCAGGGCGGCATCGCAATGTTATGGGGTGGCGAGGCCGACAGCAATAACAGCATTATCAGCCACGGCCCCGGTAATGATATTACCAAACTGCTTAATAAAGTACTGACTGGTCAGGGCAATGCCAAATACAACAGCAACTTCCGCCTGAAAGGTTATAACACTGCTGATTTTAATCTCGATGGCATGACCCTGTTTGCCGGGCCAAATAATGACAGTAATATCACTATGAGTAATGTCCTGCTCCACCCACAAAACCATAGCCTGGCGGCCAACTTTGTGATTCCGGGACGCAAGCCAAAGCATAAACGTCCCGAATAATCAGGACTTTCGCTTCGGTGGTTTTCTGCCACCGGAGCCAGCCTTAGTGGCTTTTGCCTTAGGACGTGATTTAGTAGCTGCTTTTTTCTTGCCTGCTCCCGCCTTACCTTTCGGCTTCGGGCCACCACTCTTTTTACGCTCAGCAAAACCATCCTTTCCCGCTTTCCCACGCGGACGTTCACCAGCATTACGTGCGGACGGTTTATCATGCCGCCTGCCAGCACGATCATCTGTTTCACTCCGCTCACCACCACCGGAATCAACGCGGATGTCCAGTTTACGGCCACACACCCGTACGCTCTTCAGATGTTCAAAAACATCCATTGGCATCCCGTCCGGCAAATCCAGTACTGTATAGGTATCGCGAATGGAAATATTGTCTATATACTCACTGTCCAGACTGATTTCATTGGCGATTGCCCCGACAATGTTTTTAGGCTGCACCCCATGTTCACGGCCAACATCAATGCGATAGCGTTTCATGTCCAGGTCGACCGGTGGCTCCTGCCTCTCTTCGCGACTCCGTTCACGGCGCTTGGGCTGCTCACGTTCACCACGGTCTCTCCGCTCACCACGCGGTTCACGCTCATTCCGTTCCCTGCCCGCGCCGCGCTCGCGCTGTGGAACAGCTGGTTCATCACTAATCTGCGGTTGCAATGGCTGTTCCTTTTGCACCAGATACACAAGTGCTGCGGCGACATCCTCCATTGCCAGCTCATTTTCCTGCTGATATTGCTGCACTAACTCACGAAAGAAAGCCAGCTTTTCAGTATGCAGTACTTCATCCAACTGCTTTTTAAACTGATCGATACGCCTGTCCACAATTTCACTGCGGGTTGGCAGCTGCATTGGTTCAATCTTCTGCCGTGTCGCCCGTTCAATAGCATAGAGCATGCGCTTTTCACGCGGAGCCACAAACAGGATCGCTTCGCCACTACGCCCGGCCCGACCGGTACGCCCGATTCGGTGCACATAGGATTCGGTGTCATTTGGAATATCATAATTAAAGACATGGCTGATTCTCGGCACATCTAAGCCACGCGCTGCCACATCTGTAGCGACAATAATATCGAGCTTGCCCTGTTTCAGGCGTTCAACCGTACGTTCCCGCTGCTGCTGGTTAAGGTCACCATTCAATGCCGCACTGGCAAAACCTCTGGCTTCCAGTTTCTCCGACAAATCTTCAGTGCTCAGCTTTGTACGCACAAAAATAATCATCGCGTCAAAATCAATGACCTCCAGAATCCGGGTCAGCGCATCCAGCTTATGCACGCCACGAACCTGCCAGTAACGTTGGGTGATTGCTTCCACCGTTGCTGTTTTTGCCGCGATCTTAATTTCAACCGGCGCTTTAAGGTGCCGCATAGCAATACGGCGAATCGGTGCAGGCATTGTGGCTGAGAATAAAGCGACCTGACGATCCTGTGGCGTATGACCCAGGATTTCGTCAACATCATCAATGAACCCCATCCGCAGCATTTCATCTGCTTCATCCAGCACAGCCGCCTTCAATGCACTCAGATCCAGACTTTTACGCCCCAGATGATCCAGTATCCGGCCCGGCGTACCAACCACCACATGCACTCCCCGATGCAGACGATTTAACTGCAGGCCCATTCCCTGACCACCATAAATCGGCAGGATGTGGAAACCCGGTAAATGGCGGGCATATTTCTGCATCGCCTCTGCTACCTGAATGGCCAGTTCACGGGTTGGCGCCAAAACTAACAGCTGTGGACGCAAATCACTGATATCAATTTTGCTCAATAACGGCAGGGCAAAAGCAGCCGTTTTGCCGGTACCGGTTTGTGCCTGCCCCAATAGGTCGCGCCCTTCCAGTAAGGGTGGAATACTCTCTGCCTGAATTGCAGAAGGCGTTTCATAGCCCACCTCGCGTATCGCATTGAGGATAGGTTCAGCCAGCGCTAAATCAGCAAAACGAATAGGGGTATCATCGTGTTCCGGAGGCGTTTCTTGAGTCATGATTACAGGTACTCGTCGGCTGGCAGGAAACCCGGCCGCACAGAAAATTAGAGGGTGGCGTACTTTACGCTGTTTGCCCGTCTATTGACAAGCGCTATTTAGACAGCACCGGTATAAATCACGGCCACAACGATTGTGCACGCACTTATTTACCGCTGCCCGAAAGCCATTTAAATGGCCACATCAGAGCAATACTCAGTAGCAATGCCACCAGAATACTCAGTAAAACATCACCGACTCCCAGTGGAATACCCGGCTGATAGTTTTCCAGCACTTTATTCAGTGCCTCCCAGCGTTCCGGTTGAAAAACATACCAGGCACGTTGGAAAATATTTCCTTCCCGCAGCGTAACAATTGCCTGTTCCAGCTGTTCAAACTCCTGCAGGGTTCTGAGCTTCTGTTCCGCGTCGGTGCGTATCACAGAACTGGAATTATTCAGCAGTTCATTAACCATGGCATAAACATCGCTGTATTCATGCCGGGCGGCGTTCGCCTTGAAACCATCAACCTGTACTTTGGTTGCTTCGTAATAACCGCTGATAAACTGCAGGTAATGATCAGAAATAATCGGCACCTGAAACACCAGCACCAGTAAGGTACCAAATATCAGTTTATCAAGAATATTAATAATCACAGGACTGACCTCCGGCTATTGCTACAAAGCAGCCCTCACCTTAACGTATAAGGCAGTCACTGAAAACCCAAAGCCTGTATCTCACAGCACGTCGTTTTTCGCTGCTACCATTTGCGCCGCAATCGACACAGCAATTTCCGCCGGGGTATGACTGCCAATCGATAATCCTGCAGGGCCATGTAACCGGGCAATTTTCGTGGCATCTGCTACAAATTCCTGCAGGCGCTCCCGACGCTTATCATTATTACTCTTCGACCCTAAAGCTCCGACATAGAACGCTGGTGAGGCCAACGCCTCGATCAGGGCCAGATCATCCAGTTTAGGGTCATGCGTCAGCGCCACCACAGCAGTACGGGAATCCATTTGCATCTCCAATACCGTATCATCCGGCATTGTTGTCACCAAAGTGGTTCCGGCAACCGCCCATTCCGCGTTGTACTCCGTACGCGGATCACAAATAGTGACGGCAAAATCCAGACTCAGTGCAATCTGCGCCAATAACTCACCAATCTGTCCGGCACCGATAATCAATAAACGGTAACGCGGGCCAAACACACTGACAAACCGCTCCTCATCACAGGACAGCACCGCATTGTCCTGTGCAATACTGAGACTGACAGTACCAGTGGCAAAATCCAGTTCGCGGGAAACAATCTCGCCCTCTTCCAGCATGCCTAACAGCTTATTCAGATCCACGGAAGCCTCAACACCATCTAAAGGCTCCTGCACTAAACGCATCGTACCACCACAGGGCAAACCAAAACGCCGGGCTTCATCCGCTTCAACGCCGTAACTCACCAGCCCCGGTTTATCCGGCACACCTTCATCTTCCAGGCGGCGAATCAGGTCATCCTCAATACACCCCCCCGACACTGAACCGGCAACATGCCCGTCGGCGCGTAAGGCCATTATTGAGCCGGGTGGGCGTGGTGATGATCCCCAGGTATTTACCACGGTGTATAACACCACGGCATAACCTTCATTTAACCAGCTGAGTGCACGGGTGAGAATATCCTGATTCTGATTAAGCATGCCTGCATCCTATCAATATTGTTTTGTTTGTTAATTAACCCAGGCTTTTATTTTATACCTGTTTAAGGCGATAAGTCTCCGGTGTCTCCCCCATCCAGCGATGAAAACCGCGATAAAATGAATTAGGATCTTCATAACCCAGCAGAAAAGCAATCTGTGCATTAGGCAATTGTGAACGGCTCAGATAGTGTTTCGCCAGCCCAAGACGGGTTGCCTCCAGTTCCTGTTGGAAATGGGTATTCTCCTGTTGCAAACGACGTTGCAGTGTACGGGTACTGATATGAAGCCGCTTAGCCACTTCACCGGCGGAAGACAAACCGGCAGGCAACAACTCCAGTAAAACACTGCGCACCTGACTGGCAAAACCGGCTTCAGCATGTAAGCTTGCAAGCTTCCGGTTTAACTCCGGCTCAAAACGCTCCCATTGACCATCGTTACGGGCAACAAATGGCCGCTGTGCATCCATTCGTGAAAAACTAATACTGAGCTGATCAGTGATCTGTGGCTCCACACCAAAAAATGCCGTATATGCCCCAGCCTCCTGTAGCGGCTGAGTCAGAGTAACCTGCAAAGGCATAATGCGATGACCGGTTCCTGTTCGACCCAGCTGCGTAATAAAAACCAGCTCAGCCACAGATAAAGACCAGGGCAGCTCAACTAACGAATCCGCCATGGTCACTTTAACCCTTAATTGATCCGCCTGTTCCTCCGGCTGTAAGCGCATCAGCCCGACCAGGGGTTTAAATTTAGCCAGCCGCAACAGAGCCTGATGCAAATCAGTACTGGATAAAGCGGCAAAACAGGAAGGATTAAATTCCGTGTCTGAAACGATTCTGACGGTATGCAGGGGAAACAGCGGATCATCCAGCATCACTTCCACCGTTTCCCACAGGCGGAAATACTGCCGCGCCCCCAGGTAAGCGTATTCATGCTCAAACAGATCTGCAGGCAATTTTGCCCGCAGTAATAACTGCTCAACATCCAGGCCTAAGGCTTGCAGTAAATCTGCCCAGTTTTTTTCAACCTGAAACTTACTCACCACACATACCCGTTGTCAGCTATCCTCAGCCGGACATGGCGTACCCGCTGCTGACCATTTCATCAGCGAGTCCATAAGAATCTGCAAGGAATGCGGAGCAGGTTCACGACCGCCGCCCGGATTCCAGGCCCAATGTAAAATCACATCATGCCCAAGGTGTTCTGCCACCGCTTTAATATCCCGTTCACCATTGCGGGCAGGGTCTTTGATCTGGTTACAGATGTAATGTGAAGTTTTGCCAAACCAATCCGCTTCCGGCGGAGCCAGTCGCCACGGCATTGCTACCCGTGGTGCGGCATGCGGTACATCATTAGCATTCGCATCATTCTCAGGTAAGGTGGTGTGACAGGCCGCACACATCAGCGTTTCCGCCCCAATCCGGCTTTTACCAGCCTTAATATTCATCCCATGGGGCCGGGTTTTGCCATAGCTTGGCCCTGACCACATCGGAATACCTTCTGCACCGGTATGACAGTTCACACAGCGAGGATGCGATGCCACTTCATAAACAATATCCCAGGCCTCCTTGCCCTCCTGTTCACTCACTGAACCGGCGGCAAACTCATTAATTACTGCAGGTGCCTCACCTTCTGCTGACACAGATGAAGTCAGGAACAGCATCATCAGGGCAAAGCAATATTTCACTACAGAATGTCTCATCGTAAACTGCTCCCGGTTAAATAAAATCAACGTGGCGATTTAATGGCAATTCGCGGATACGCTTACCCGTCAGGGCAAAAACGGCATTAGCCAGCGCGGGCATTGACGGTGGTGTACCCGGCTCTCCCACACCGGTAATCGATGGATTGTTTTCCATCACTGCCACTTCAATTTCAGGCATCTGATACATACGCATAACATCATTATCATGAAAGTTCGACTGTACAACCGAACCCTCTTTAAATTGAATATCACCACTAATCGCAGCACTAAGGCCATACACAATGCCGGATTCAATCTGCGCCACGACATTGCGCGGATCCAGCGCTGTTCCGACATCGACCGCGCAATACACTTTATCAATCCTGATACCACGCTCTGTCATACTGACATCAATGACCTGCGCGGTATGGGCACCAAACGATAAGGTATAGGCAAAACCACGCCCGACACCATCAGCACCTTTGCGCCCGCTCCAGCCGGACATCTCCGCCACTTTCTTCACCACCTTAGTACCGGTCAGGCTTAAATCACCCATGACTGCCAGCTTCATTGTTACGGGATCAAGGTCTTTACTGGCTGCCAGCTCATCCATAAAGCTTTCATGTACAAAGCCATTAAAAGAGGCACCCACTGAACGCCAGAAGCCAACAGGGATAGCTAAGTCAGGTGCATAACCTCTCACCCGAATATTCTCTATCTGGTCAGGCTGGCCAGCTGTGCCCTCGGCGATGGTTGCATCCGGCCCCATCGCAGGCATGCTGGAACGCTTAGACATTGACAATAAAATGGACGGGCTGGCGATCTGTGCATCAAATGCCAGTGGCTTATCCTCTGCCATCAGGCCTTTCATCCGCGCAATGGCGGCAGGCCGGTAAAAATCGTGACGCATGTCCTCTTCACGTGTCCAGGTCACCTTGACCGGACGACCATTGGTCTGACTGGCAATCCGGTAAGCCTGTTCAGCAAAATCCGTTTCCGAACGCCGACCAAAACCGCCTCCTAATAAGGTGGTATGAATATGTACCTTCTCTTTCTCCAAGCCACTCAGTGTGGCGAGAATATCGCGGAAATTTGTCGGGGCCTGAGAACCGGTCCAGATATCAATCCGGCCATCTTTTACCTGTGCGACCGCAGTCATTGGCTCCATTGTGGCGTGCGCCAGATAAGGCACGCGGTACTCAGCTTCCAGGGTATCGCCGGTATCAGCAAACGCGACTTCAACATCCCCTTCTTCTTCAAAGGTGCCGTTGGGTTCACCGCTGAAACTCTCCTCATACACTTTAAAAATACCGGCATTATCGGGGGGATAGACAGCCTCATCCCATTCAACACTGATTTCATCAGCAGCCTTAAAAGCCCGCCAGGTATTATCAGCAACCACCGCAAAACCAGCATCCAGTTCCAGAACCTTCTCCACACCCGGCATAGCAGCAGCTTTAGCAGTGTCCGACGTTTTGACACCAACACCAAAACGCGGACTCATTTTCACCGTGGCATACAGCATATCCGGCAGTTGGACATCAATTGCAAACTGTGCCGAGCCGGTTGTTTTCGCCGGAATATCCGGGCGGGGCACAGATTTACCCAGATAACGCCATTGTGCAGGATCCCGTAACGGTGGCTCAGCCGGAGCTTCAATACCTGCTGCTGCCCCAGCAAGCTCAGAGTAGCTTAGCTTTTCATTATTCACCGGATTCAGCACATGGCCATCCGCAGTCTTCAGCGTGGTTGCATCGACACCCCACTTTCCGGCTGCCGCCAGTATGAGTGTCAGGCGGGCGCTGGCCCCGGCGCTGCGCAATTTAATAAAGCCATCCGGCGCAGAGGTGGAGCCACCGGTAATCTGCATGCCGAGAAATTTAGCCGCAATTTCTGTGTAACCACGCATTTTGCGTGCGGTATCGCTCTGATCGTAATCCGGGTAACCCGCCAGGGCTGACATTAAGACCGTATTGTAATAGGTATTACTGGCCGGGCCATGCTCAGTCCTGATCGTCTTCCAGTCCAGATCCAGCTCTTCAGCCAGCAGCATGGCATACATACTGTGTACACCCTGCCCCATTTCTGCTTTTGGCGTAATCACCGTCACGCCGTCCTGATCAATTTTCAGATAGGGATTAAGGCTGACAGCAGTACTGTCATCGCTGTCACCCTCATCAAGCAGCGGATTAGGCAGCGGTTTTTTGTACTGATAGACACCAAACGCGACCCCACCGGCAATAGCCGCAGATACCACCATAAAGGTACGACGGGTAATCTTTCCCAGAGTACTCATGACGCCGCTCCCTTAGCATTACCGGCAGCCGTATGAATGGCGGCACGAATCCGTGAGTAAGTACCGCAACGGCAAATATTACCGGACATGACCTGATCAATGTCCTCATCCGTTGGATTGGGCTTACTTTGTAATAATGAAACAGCAGACATAATCTGGCCGGACTGACAATAACCGCACTGAGGCACCTGATGTTCGATCCAGGCTTCCTGTACACGGTGCAATGTCTCCGGATCAGCCAGGCCCTCAATCGTCGTGATTTTTCCCTGCACAGCGCCCACCGGCAGCTGACAGGAACGCACAGCCATACCATTCATATGCACAGTGCAGGCACCACATTGAGCGATACCACAGCCAAACTTAGTACCGGTCAGACCAAGCTCATCGCGTAATACCCATAACAGAGGCATTTCCGGCTCGGCGGACACCTCATGATCTTTACCATTAACAGTGAGTTTCATTCTTTATCCTGATGTTTAAGTGCCACCAGCACTTCTTTGACGGCACCGGGGGCGATAACAAGAACTTTTAACAAGCCGCTTTGGCGTTCAGTATGAGCCAGTGTAATACCAGAATTCAAACCTGTGACTAGCGAATCACGCCATGAGCAGAAAATAAATCCTGAGATTAGCTATGCCATCTGGAAATTTAACTGCAAGCAGTAGTATGGTTACGTTTTATACTGATCCTGTGTTTAGGAGGAACAAGATCCTATGTCAATAATGTTAAAAATTAATGGGGAGCAGAAGGAGATCACTGCGGATGCAGATACGCCTCTGCTATGGGCAATCCGTGATGAACTCGAACTGACCGGAACTAAATTTGGCTGTGGTGTCGCGTCCTGCGGTGCCTGTACTGTTCATATTGACGGTAAGCCGCAGCGCTCCTGCATTCTGCCCGTCGCCGCCGTTGGCGACAAAGAAGTCACCACTATCGAAGCCATTGAAACACCACAGGCTAAAGCTGTACAAACTGCCTGGCGTGAACTGGATGTTGTGCAGTGTGGTTATTGCCAATCCGGCCAGATTATGTCAGCCGTTGGTTTATTAACTGAAAATGCAAATCCGACGGATGATGATATTGACAGCTTCATGAATGGCAATGCCTGTCGCTGTGCAACGTATGTACGTATTCGTGCCGCTATTCACCGTGCTGCTGAAATACTGGAGGCCTGAACATGACTGGAATGAACAGACGCAATTTCCTGAAAAGTGCCGGGGCTATCGGTGCTTCACTATTGGTTGGCTTTAATGCCAGCGGCTTACTGGCCGCAGACAGCGCAGAAGCTGCTGCCAGCACTGACCTGAACCCCTTTGTCCGTATTGATGCTGATGGTACCGTCACCGTGATCGCCAAGCACTTTGAAATGGGCCAGGGTACAACAACCGGACTGGCAACACTGGTTGCCGAAGAAATGGATGTAGCATGGGATCAGGTCAAGGTTGACTTTGCTCCTTCGGACAACGAACGCTATAAAAACCTCGCTTTTGGTGGACAGGGCACCGGGGGTTCCACTGCGATTGCCAACTCCTTTATGCAATATCGTCAGGCCGGTGCTGCGGCACGGGCGATGTTGATTCATGCCGCCGCTCACGCCTGGCATGTTGCTCCCTCCGATATTTCACTGAAAGGCGGGGTGCTTAGCACTAACACCCGGATTTCCGGGATCGGGCCGTTTGTTGCTGAAGCCGCGAAACTACCGGCACCCAAAAAACCAACGCTCAAAGATCCCGCGCAATTTAAGCTGATTGGCCAGCAGAAACTGCCGCGCAAAGACAGCGCCGATAAAACTGATGGCAGTGCGATGTTCGCGATGGATGTCAAAGTACCCAATATGGTCTATGTCACCATTCTGCGCTCCCCTAAATTCGGCGGCACACTCACCAGCTTTAACGCCGATGATGCCAAAGGCATTAATGGCTTTGTTGATGCTAAAGCACTACCGAATAAAGCCGGTGTTGCGGTTTATGCCGAATCAACCTGGGCCTCGGTTAAAGCGCGGCGTGCGATTAAAGCAGAGTGGGATGACAGTGCTGCTGACAGCCGGGGCAGCGATGCCATGCTGGCAGAATACATGGCAAAACTGGATGCTGATCCGGCATTCGATGCCACCGGCAAGGGCAATCTGGCCGAAATGGAAGCCACAGCTAAATCAGCAGATAAGACAGTTTCCGCAGACTTTATTTTCCCATTGCTGGCACACGCCCCGATGGAGCCACTGAATTGTGTCATTGAGCCGACTGAAGACGGTGGCATAAGAGTGCATGATGGCTGCCAGTTCCCTATGATCACTCACCCGACACTGGCAGCGATTGCTAAACTGCCGCCGGAAAAGGTTGAGATCAAAACTTATTATGCCGGTGGATCATTTGGTCGCCGCGCCAATCCGCAAACCGACTACCATGTCGAAGCCATGCTGGCCTATCTGGCTCTGGGCGGCGAAAAAGCAGTGAAGCTGGTGTGGACACGTGAAGATGATCTGGCCGGTGGTTTTTACCGCCCCATGTTCGCTCAGCGCGCTCATATCAGCCTTGGCGATGACGGCAAAATTGCTGCCTGGGCACAACGCACAGTGGCGCAATCGATCTTTAAAGGCACACCGCTGGAACAAATGGTGGTACACGATGGTGTCGACCATGCTTCCGTTGAAGGTGTCAGTGACACGCCGTATCAGTTACCAATGGCACTTGGCCTGACCGACTATGAATCACCGATGCCGGTATTATGGTGGCGCTCAGTTGGCCACAGCCAGTCTGGCTACACAATGGAAGTGCTGATGGATATGGCGGCTGAAGCCGCTGGTGCTGATCCGGTAGCCTTCCGCTTAGCTCATCTGGATGAAAATGATGAAAGTCAGGGCCGCTTCGCCGCTGTGCTGAAACTGGCCGCTGAAAAAGCCGGTTGGGGTGCTGAATTGCCTGAAGGTAAAGGTCGCGGCATTGCAGCACATAAGTCATTTAATACCTATGTCGCTGAAGTGGTTGATGTTTCCGTCAATGATAATGGTGCAATAGCCATCGACAAAGTCACCTGCGTTGTTGACTGTGGTATTGCGGTGAATCCGGATGTCGTACGTGCGCAGATGGAAGGTGGTATCGGTTATGGCCTGGGTGCCGTTATGCGCAATGAAATCACCCTGAAAGAAGGCGTCGTTGAGCAAGCGAACTTCCCGCAATACCAGCCATTACGCATTGCTGATATGCCGGACATTGAAGTGCATATTATGCCTTCTGCAAATGCGCCTACCGGTGTCGGTGAGCCGGGGCTGCCACCCGCCGGGCCAGCTTTAGCAAATGCGATTTATGCCGCAACCGGTAAGCGGGTAACCAAACTGCCGATGACATCGGATGGCGTTGTATTTGCCTGATTCAGGCAATGCTGTCATTCGCTAACGCCTGAACTGGCATTAGCAAAACCCGGCTCTCTCCTGGTGAGGGAGCTGGTCATAAGCCCCAGCAAACCATGCACATAATGAACTCAGCCGGATATTCCACGCAAATATGCAGGCAGTTCGGCAACAGACGCCAGCACAACATTCGCCTTAGCCGCCAGATCCTCATGCAGTGCCGGGCCGGTCAGCACGCCGACACATAAAGCCGCTCCCGCAGCTATGCCGCAGTTCAGGTCATGCGTGCTATCCCCCACCATAACCACTTCGCCGGGTTGCAGCTGCATCGTCCGGGCAAATGCGCGCAGCATACCGGGTTCCGGTTTAGCACCGTGACCACTGTCATAACCACAGATAAAATCAAATTCGCTTTTAATTTCCGCCTGTTCAAGCTGCGTCATCGCACTGGCTTCAAAATCGTTTGTTGCGCAGCCCACAGCCATACCCATCTGCTTTAACGCCTGTAACATTGCACGCAAATCACAAACCGGCACTACCGGTAAATCCTGCAGCTGTCTGATACCCAGCTGTTTAATTTCAGGGCTGGATAGCGTGGGGTGTAAATTCTCCCAGGCCCGATTGATTTCATCTACCGAGGCATTCACCACCAGAGAACCCGGCACAAAATCCTTACTGTTCAGGTCAAAACCAACACCCCGCGCCAGCTGATGTTGTAAAGCCATATCACCCGGCGCCATGGCAGCAATAACCCGCTCACACCAGATTTCCCAGGTATTGCCATAGTTAAACAACGTACCGTCTTTATCAAACAGCACCCCTTTAATGCTCGTTGTCATCACCCACCCTCATTGCAACAGTAAACTTAACTAACGCCCGAAACAGCAGCAGTTCAGGCAAAGCCATCACAGCTCATGACTTCAAACGACGCGCCAGCTCAGCAATATGTGCCGGGCCAACTTCACAACAACCGCCAATAATGCCAGCCCCCTGCTCCACCCAGCTATCAGCAAAATCAGCGTATGCTGCCGGATCAAGGTCAGTGCGCTTTTCCAGCGCATCCACGGTTGAGTTAGGATCAGTATAAGTACTGGTAATTTTGGTAAACCCATTTGCATAGCCACCCACCGGTACGCCCTGCCCAGCCAGCAATGGTAAAGCCTGACTCACTGCTTCCGGTATCGAGCAATTCAGTAACAGAGCGTCGGGCTGCAATTCAGCAACCAGAGGCAGGATGTCTGTCACCGGCTCTCCCGAACGCAGCCTGGTACCATCCTCATCAGCCACTGAAATCGCCAGCCAGACTGGTTTATTGCTTACCTGTGCCCCCAGCACAGCGCCGCGTGCCTGATCCACTGAAGCCATGGTTTCACAAATAAACAGATCGACATACGGCTCATGTAAACGTGCGATCTCAGCGTAGACCTCCGCAGCCTGTTCAGCCGGTGGCGCCATATCCGGCCGGTATGACCAGCCGCATGGCCCTAATGAACCGGCCACCTGCCCGGAACCATGTGTATCACGGGCAACACAGGCCATTTCACAGGCAGCGCGGTGCAAAGCAACAAACTGATCTTCTATTCCATGTGTAACCAGACGGTCACGCAAAATCGCATAGGTATTGGTGGTGGCAATATCAGCACCAGCCGCAAAGTAATCGTCATGTACCCCACGAACCAGCTCCGGCTTATCCAGTAAAATCTGTGTTGCCCACAGGCCCGTGGGTTTCTCGCCCGAACGCTGCACCAGCTCCTGGCCCATGCCACCATCAAGTAAGGTTATGTTCATTGCCGTATCCGTTTGTTAGTCAATTTCAGTTTGGGTGTATAGTAGGGCAACCAAAGCACTGAAAGCTACTATGCACCTGACCAGTACCATGCCGGTAAACCCCGGGACACTCAACTGCCCGACTGAAAAAGTCGCTATCGACAATCATGAGCGGATTATTTTTTACCGGCTTGGGGTTAATCAGGTCTTTTATGATGCACCGCAACAGCTACTGTATTTCTCTGATTTAACGGAAACACCGGTATTATCATTACTGGAACAGCTTTGCGCCAAACAGCAACAGCGGTTTGTACTGGAACTGTTGTTTCTTGATGTTAAACACTACTTTTTTGGCGGCTATCGCGTCCGGTTACACGATAGATTAACCAAACCATTACTGGTTGCGCTGCGCCTGAAAGGTACAAAGATAAAATATGAGTTACCCAGGGCGAATATTAATAACCCGGAAACACCGTGGTTTATTTCAAAGCCGGTAGAGTACTGAGTTTGAAATCACACCTGAATACAAAAACTTTGTAGCAAAATACAGCAGGGCCACCGTTGGCCCTTTCTCTATTTATAGACCTGCCTGGGATGGAGGCTCAAGAGCTATGATCTATATGCTCGACAGTAGCATCAGGGCAACCTAATCGCTTAAAATAGCAGCATAGTCAATGGAAAAATAACTCCTAAGCAACCTGTTCAGAATACGGGTTGCATTTCTCATTGGTTATGTTCAGCTCAATGTCCATCCCAAGAGCTGACATACGGGTATGATGGGGTCTACTCCCGCACCGCCAACTCCGCATAAATATCCCCAACCCGGATTACCCGCTCCGCCAG
>JBMZDK010000065.1:0-17228 GCA_049614265.1 Thiolinea sp. | reverse complement strand
AGTATCCTCAAATTCTCCGGCCCGGCGCGTATCTTTGAATCACAGGATGCCGCAGTCGAAGGTATTCTCGGCGACCAGATTAAAGAAGGCGATGTGGTCGTGATCCGCTATGAAGGGCCACGCGGCGGGCCGGGTATGCAGGAAATGCTCTATCCGACTTCCTACCTGAAATCGAAGGGCTTAGGTAAAGCCTGTGCCTTGTTCACCGACGGACGTTTCTCTGGTGGTACTTCTGGCCTGTCAATTGGACATGCTTCACCGGAAGCCGCTGAGGGTGGTGCGATTGGCCTGGTCGAAGAAGGCGATATGATCGATATTGATATTCCGAACCGTACCATGAATGTGCGTTTGTCGGATGAAGAACTGGCAGCGCGGCGTGAAGCGATGGATGCTAAGGGTGCTGATGCGTGGAAGCCGATTGGGCGTAACCGGGTGGTGACGACTGCGCTCAAGGCTTATGCCGCGTTGACGACTTCGGCGTCTAAAGGTGCTGTGCGGGATGTTTCGCAGCTGGGGTGAGAAATCCCCTCCGTCTCCCCTTTTTCAAAGGGGAGTGCCCTCCGGCACAAACAATACCTTAACTGAAAGGCTACCGGTTTATTCATACACGACTGTTTTTCAGAAAGAAGTCTTTCAATAAACTCCTGATTTATCTGGAAGGTTCCCTCCTTTGATAAAGGAGGGACAGGGTGGATTTTCTCAAAACTTAACGAACCGCCACCCAATGAAACCCAAGCACCAAAACCATCAGCCCCAACACCGCACCAAACACATAGCCAAGCCCCAAACCGTATAAAACCGGCATCAATTGCGTTACCCCGGTCGCCAGCATCAGTTGCATAAAGCCCATCATGCCGGATGCGGTGCCCCGTGATTCACTGACGCTGCTCACTGCGCCAGACTGTGCATTTGGCAATAACAAACCACGCCCCAGTGTGACCAGGCCCATAAGAGCAAAAATAAATGCCGCTACCACCACCTCATGGATAATCAGTGCAAAGGAGAGTCCTGCTGCCAGGATAGCCAGTATTGCACCACCACTAATCATACGATCTAAACCAAAACGTTCAGTAATCCGCGCAGCAATAAGGCTACCCGCAAAATAACCGCCGGAAACCAGCAAAAACCAGTTTCCGTATTCTGCCGAGGTTCCTCCCATCTGATCGATGTAGATATAAGGCATAATAGAAGCAAACGCGAGATAAGCACAGGTTCCCATTGAACCGGTGAAGGCATAAGCCATATAAACCCGCGACTTCAAGACACCGGCGTATTGGCGCAGCAAATCGCCCAAACGAAACGGCGTGTTCGTAGTTAAATCCGAGGTTTCATGTAACTGCCGGAACATCAGCAGGCCAATAAAAAAATTCAGCACAAACGTGAAGTAGAAAATTGCCCGCCAGTCAAAATAGTAATTCAGATAACCACCAATCGTCGGCGCAATCGTCTGTGCAACCGCAATAGCCATATTGATATAGCTGAGGAACTTTCCGGCCTGATCACGGCCATGTGCGTCGAGAATCATCGCGCGCACCAATACCAGCATCGCCCCGCCCCCGAGCGCCTGTAAAATGCGGGCAATAATCAGCACATCGACATTTGGTGCAAACGCAGCCAGCAGACTGCCGCCCAGATTAATCACCATACCGGCAAGCATCAGCGGCCGCCGACCGTACCGGTCAGCCAAAGCGCCACTGAGCAGTTGTGAAATACCAAGGCTGAACATATATAACGTCAGTGTAAGCTGTACGACACTAATATCGCTATCCAGCGCCCGCACCACATCGGGCAAAGCGGGATTGAAGGCATTCAGTGCAAACGGACTGGCTAAAGCAATCGTAGACAACAACCAGATAGAAGGAAGGCTTGTTTTCATCCGCGCCATCTTATTGGCTGGACTTCCTGGGTGACAAGTGATTAAAACTAACGCTTCACACACTATTCAAGGCATACTCCTGTACTGATTACCAACATCAGCGGAATCACCACTGGCATTTCGGTGCTGTACTTACTATGGTTAAAGGTTACCTCAGAAACCGATAACTCAATTACAAGGCAAAATTATGAAACCTCGTTTTATGAACAACAGGATGTTCTTGTGGTTTGTTGATTTTCGCCATGCCATGGTTTGGCTGCGGACATACTGGCTGCGCAAAGTTTACGGCATGCAACTCCACCCCAGCGTACGCATCTCCTTCAAATCACACGTTGATAAGACCAACCCCAAAGGAGTAGTGATTAAAGAAGATACTGTTGTTGCGTTTAACGCTACTATCCTGGCACATGACTGGGCCACTGAACGTTACGGCGCAAAAAATGATATCACCACAGAAATTGGTGCGAACTGCTTTATTGGCTGTGGCTCCATTATTATGCCCGGCGTCACCATCGGCGATGAAGTCGTTGTCGCTTCCGGCTCTGTGGTCACAAAAGATGTACCACCACGCTCACTGATTGGCGGCAATCCAGCCAAAATCATCCGCAGCGGCATCCATACCAAATCTTATGGTCGCTTAATTGAAAACGGAGTACCGGTGTGATTAAGCTCCATCGTTAAACTGCGTTATACCTGACAACCAAACTGCGCAATATTCGCTCGTCGCCCGGTAGTATTCAAGCAAGATTACCGGGTATATACTGCGCAAATATAACTACTTAGGAAAAATCAGGTGCTTGCTTACCTCAGGAAACTGCGCGGCTTTCTGGATCAACTCCGGTTGCGACTGGCGAGTCCTGATGCCCTGATGCTACTGTCATTACTGGGCGTGGCAACAGGCCTGCTTACCAGTCTGATTGTCGTTTCCTTCCGTTACCTACTGGAACTGTCACAGGAAAACTTATTCCTTACCGGTCGTATTGATCATTTCGAGTCCTTACCCGAAATCCTGCATTTTGCCTTACCGGTAGCCGGTGGTTTGTTACTCGCCCTATTATTTCAGAGCGTTTCCCATCGCTACCGCCAGGTCGGCATCCTCCACGTCATCGAGCGTATGCAATACCATCAGGGCAAAATGCCGTGGGTGAATGTGGTGATGCAGTTCATTGGCGGTGGACTGGCTATTCTGAGCGGATTCTCAGTAGGGCGGGAAGGCCCCGGTGTTCACATGGGCGCCTACAGTGCCAGTTGGCTCGGACAACGCCTCCGCCTGCCCCATAACAGTAGCCGGACGTTACTGGCCTGTGGCACAGCGGCTGCCATTGGTGCTTCTTTCAATACACCACTGGCAGGCATTATTTTTGCCATGGAAGTGATCCTGCAACAGTACACCGTCCAGGGTTTTGTTCCCGTTATCCTCGCCGCAGTGTCAGGTACCTATATGTCGCTGTCGCTTATGGATAATGAGCTGTTTTTTGAATTCAGCCTGTCAAATGCCAGCACCGCCTATGACTGGCCGCTGGTGATGATGCTTGGTATCAGCATTGGCATTCTGTCCGCACTATTTAATTATCTGGCGATTAACCTGACTAAGTTTGCGGCGCAATACCCGATCTGGATGCGTTTCAGTCTCGCAGGCCTGCTCATGGGTTGTCTGGCCTGGTGGGTACCGCAAACCATGGGCATTGGTTATGACACTGTTGATCAGGTGCTGAATGCCAAGCTTGGGCTGGAAATGATGGCAGTCATTTTACTCGCCAAGCTGCTGGCCACCTTGCTTTGCCTGGGGATGGGCTTACCCGGTGGTGTCATTGGCCCGTTAATGTTTATTGGCAGTCTCGCAGGCGGTGTGTTGGTAACACTGGCTTATTCCTATGGCATCAGCGCACTGATCCCAACAGAGCCCAAACTTTATCCGCTATTAGGCATGGGCGCGATGTTTGCCGCCAGCTTACAGGCTCCGCTGGCGGGCTTAACTGCGGTGATGGAGTTATCCGGTACCACCAATATTATCCTGCCCGCCATGCTGGCCATCGTATCAGCCAGTCTGACTAATAAAGTGATCTTCCATCACGACTCCCTGTTCCTCAGCCTGTTACGCGCCCGTGGCCTCGACCATGTCAGCAACCCGGTTATGCAGCGCCTGCGCATGATTGGTGCTGCCAGTGTTATGAGCCGCAGTTTTATTCTGTGTCAGGACGCTCAACCACTGGCGGATGCCAAACAGCTTACCCACCGGGGAGTACAATGGCTGCTGATCACTGATAGCGAACGCAACCCGCAACAAATGGTACGTTCACTGGATCTGCAAAGCTTTATCGAAACCCACCCCAATGCGGAAACCATTATTCTCAGCGAGATACCAGCCAAACGATTACAGCTTACACCGTTGTCAGTACGGGCCAGTTTGCAGGAAGGTCTGGATCAGCTAAACAGCAACGTCGCCGAGGCTTTATACCTCCACCATGAGCAGGGTGGCAGCATTTATGGTGTTATTACGCGGGCAACAATCGAAAAAGCCTATTTATAAACCACCGATTCCCGCCCTGAAACGCGCTACAGCGTGTAGAATGTTGCTCCGAAGCAACGTTATGTTCAGCGATTATCCGGAAAACTTAACGTAATTTATTAACTTTATCGTCCTGATATTTTTTCTATGAGGAGAATTTGGTTATGAAGTAGCCGCAAACGGCAGCTCGTCGGGCGGAATAGCTGATCAACCGGAGAGAATTTATATTAGTGATGTGTCATAAAAATAATAATTAAAACAATAAACGGTATCAAAATGGCAACCAACAAACTTGTTTTCTTTGCTGTTATAGCAGGATTAGGACTGTCCGCTTGCAGCAATACCCCAAAAAAAACTGAAACCGCCAGTATCCCTGAAGCAGGAGAATTACGTTCGCACCATGCAAACCACTCCGGAATACGATCAGCGCAACCATTAACGCCTCAGGGTAATGTGCAGACAGTCGCTCAGGCACTGGATCTGCGTTATCACAATCAGCAGCACGTACAAACTGCGGTTCCAAGAGCCTATCAGCCCCGGCAGCCGATCAGGCAACAGCATGTGAGTTTCAGGACTCCGCGCAAACCGCAGATTTCGTCATACCTGCCACGCCAGCAACAACAGCGCATGCAAAGCGGCAACCATATGCCAAGCCTTTCACAGGCAGAGCTGCGTGCCATTGGCCAGCAGATCTTTGTCAATGAAGGCGGTGGCAATATGAATCGTCTGGTGCACTGGAATGTTGGCGAGGATTTCGCTGCGATGGGTATCGGCCACTTCACCTGGTATCCGGCAGGACGACGTCAGCGGTTTGGCAATACCTTCCCCGGACTACTTGATTTTATGGCAAGCCGTGGTGTGCAATTGCCGGGCTGGTTACAGCAGGCACGTCATACCGGTTCGCCCTGGCGTAGCCGTAGTGATTTCCTGCGTAACCGGAACTCTTCACAGGTCAAAGAACTGCAGCGTCTGTTATATAACACCCGCGAAATACAGGCGGAGTATATTGTTAACCGCGCCCGCCGGGCTATGCCAAGACTGGTCAAGGCATCTTCCGGCAATATGCAGCAACATGTAGCGCGTAACCTGAACGCAGTTGCGAACACACCCGGCGGTTGGTATGCACTAATCGACTACGTCAACTTTAAAGGCGAAGGATTAGGTAAGGGCGGTTACAAAGGCAAGAGCTGGGGATTACGCCAGGTTCTGGAAGAAATGCGCCCGAGCCAACCAGGCCGACAGGCATTGAATGAGTTTGCTGATGCTGCTATGCGTGTATTACAGCGCCGGGTACGTAATTCTGATCCGCGCCGCAATGAAAAGCGCTGGTTAAGAGGCTGGCAGAACCGGGTGAATACTTACCGTAACCCTGTAGTTTAAACAGTTTTGTTTGACACTATATTAAACGATTAAACGGATTAAACCTGTTTGGCAGGAGTCGGCTGAGCAATTGAGCCGACTCCTGTCATCCTGATTATCAGAAACGGTAGTTTACTGAAACGGCTGCACCAATAACGTCTGACTCCACATCAGCCCGCGTAATATAACCATTACCACCGGTATAATTCACGGAAGCTTCTGAAGGCTTCACCAAAGACAAACCGGCATCAATCGTAAAGTGTTTACTGATTGCATGTGACGCCCCCACTGACAGCCATAAATTATCTGAGCTTGGCGCTCTTGGGGTACGGTTCATCGGGCTTGGTGTAGGAACAGGATCCATCGCAACACCAGCACGCAGACGGGTCTTTTCATTCATCTGGTACGTTGCACCAATGCCATAGCGTACAGTGTCTTCCCATTGCAAATCTGTTACCGTATCTGAAAGCGCCGAATCAGGGAATTTAACCCGTACTTCCGGTATTGAAGACCACTGCGTCCAGGTAATGTCACCATGTACCGTCAGTTTGTCATTCACCTGATGAGCCATTGCCAATGATGCTGAAGCCGGCATTTCCAGCGTTGACTCAGCATCCTGATCATTAAGATTGGCTGCGGTAAGTGCCGCATCGCCTAAGGCAGCTAAATTAGCGCTATGCGTAAAATCCGCTTCGCCTTCAAAATCAATAGTGACCGGAGAACGAACTCCCAGCGACACCGTTGTACCAGCCGCAGGGCGGAATACCGCACCAAAATTCGCGCCGACACCAACACCGGTTGCTTCAATTGACAACGAACCATCAGTAGCAGCGTTAGAGGCGCTGTTCAGCCCAAGCGTTGCACAGGTTGCTGCCGGTACTGCACCCGCCGCCACAAAACTCTGACAGGTCAGATAAGAATCAAGTGCTGCTGCCAGTAAGGTTTGCCCGACCTGAATATTTACACCGGCACCAATCTCAAAATTCTCATTTAACTGATAGGCAACCGCCGGATTAATATTCAGTGTTTTCAGTGATGACTCAGTGGCTTCATAGCGGGTAAAGCTGTCTTTGTCATATTCAGTGTGAATACCAAACGGCACATTGACGCCAATACCATAAACCAGCCCTTTCATTATCGGCTCACCCCGGTAGAAAAAGCTTGGTGTCACAGAAAGTCCGCCCGGCTCGCCGATATTTTCACCAATGACCGGAAAACCCGCTGCCGCATCCGGGAGATTACTACCGGTATTAGTGACGGTTACATCTGAATTTAATAAGGCAACGCCACCATTTATCTGACGCCCTTCCATCGAATATAATAAAGCGGGGTTATAAAACATAGCTGACACATCCTCAGCCATTGCATGTCCGGTGGCTGCGTTGCCAGCGACGGTAGCGCTTTGAATAGTCACACCAAAACCGCCTGCAGAAGCCTGTCCCGCCATACCCAGAATTATCGCCGCACACAGTGGTGTCAGCAGTAGTTGCTTGCTACGCATTAGCCCTTCTCCTCAAAAGATGTCCCGAATATGCGCCAAGTTAACGCCATTGTATTGTATTAGCAATCGATTTTTGTTTGTGTAATGATGCCCCACTTGGAAAAGGAGGAGCTGACATGCTGAACAAATTGAAATTAATATCCCTTATTACCGTTGCTGCACTGGGGCTTCAGGCGTGCGGTGATGACGACAAGTCAACGGCTGGCGCACCAAAGCAGCTTGTCAATATCAATACTGCTGTTTACAGCGTCATTCGCCAAAACCCGGCAGCCAATGCAATTTTTGCGGGCGCAGGGGCAACAAATGTTGGCGACGAACCCTGTGAGGTTAAAGTCCATCGCATGAGTTTTGACACGGTAGGCGGCAAAGGCGAGGCAACTACCTCCAGCGGCGTTTTCATGTTGCCACATGGTGATGATGCGCGTTGCCAGGGCGACCGGCCGGTACTGCTGTACGCACATGGAACCTCTTCTGAGAAAAATTACGATCTGTCTCAGATTGTTCCACCTCCGGGCAGCCCGACAAATGCTGCAGCCAGCGAAGCAGTTATGCTACTGGCAGCTTACGCCTCGCAGGGCTATGCGGTTGTTGCGCCAAACTATGCCGGTTACTCTGATTCCACACTGGACTATCACCCCTATGTGAACGAAGTTCAGCAAAGCACAGAAATGATCGATGCTTTAATGCATGTGCGTGAATACGCCGGTATGTTAGGGGCAAAATTATCCTCTGAACTATTTATCTCCGGTACATCACAGGGTGGCTATGTCGCTATGGCCACGCATAAAGCCCTGCAAGCCAGTGGTGAAAAGGTTTCGGCTTCAATGCCGGTATCCGGGCCTTACGCCTTGCTGGACTTTATCGACACCATTTTTGCCGGTTATGTCAATGCAGGTGCAACTACTTTTGCACCACTGTATCTGAACGGCCTGGAACGGGCTTTCGATATTTATGACGATCCATCTGAAGTCTACGATGCAGCTTATGCCGGTACAGCGGAAAATGCCTTACCTGCTGTTGGTGGTTTCACTACTACAGGCTTCCCCGCTACTGCAATCTTTGGTGGAGAACCACCGGAAGGCGCAAATGCTTTACATGCCATGGGCTTTGGTGCTGATCACCTGTTATCTGATGCTTTCCGCGTAGCTTATCTGACAGACGCGGGCCTTAATGCTGATGCACCTGAAAACAAGATTCGTAAGCTGGTTAAAGATGGTGATTTGCGTAACTGGAAACCCATGTCACCACTTATGATGTGCGGTGCGGCAAATGATCCGGTGGTTTATTACCCAATAAATACTGGTCTGATGAATGCCTACTGGGCGGATCTTGTAGCTGCCGGATTAGTCAGCAGCCTGGATCTCTCAGCAACACCTGCCGGGCCGTTTGCTTCAGTCATGGGTGCTTTCCAGGCTGCAGGCATTGAACTGCCATCTGTTCACGGCAGTACCGGTGTTTACTGCGCACTGGCCGGAGTAAATTACTTCAATGCCGTTCGTGCACAAATGGCAGCAGCGGCGGCAGCTAACTAAGTTAAACCGTTAGACAATACCCTGTCCGAACATCTATCGGGCAGGGTATCATTAACCTCACTACTCTCCATTTTCCCCAACAAACAATAATTTTACTTATCCAAGCCATAACCCTATCTAATTGATAGCCTAAGCACTTGACGTTATGATGTCTGGCTACACAGAATCATTATCAGCGGGCGGGTACAGGCTTTATGTCACTTTATTTACGGATATTAACTATCGGACTGGCCAGCTTCTGGTTGCTACTGTCCGGTTTCTGGGATAAACCTCTTCTGTTAATACTCGGCGCCATCTCAGTGGTATTTTCGGCATATCTGGCATTACGCATCGAACGTGTATATTCCCTGCATTCAGTAACAAAAATTATTTTTCGAGTGCCGCTATACAGCCTTTGGCTATCGTGGGAAATGGTTAAAACAACTATTGATGTGGTGAAATGCATCTGGATGCCAAAACGCTATCCGATCAGCCCTGCTTTAAATAAAGTGCCTATGACCCAAAAGACCCGCCTGGGGAAAACCATCTATGCAAACTCCATTACATTTACACCCGGTACGGTATCAGTCCGGCTTGAACAGGGTGAGGAATTATTAGTGCACGCATTAACTGCTGATGGCATGGATGACCTGAAAGCCGGTGGCATGGATGCACGGGTCACGGATCTGGAGAAATAATCATGTTTGCAGCTACCTGCCTGGCGCTACTCGTCATTATGGGCATTGCTCTGGTACGTGCCTTTATCGGCCCCAGTGTTTATGACCGCATTATGGCGGTGAACATGTTTGGAACAAAAACGGTATTGTTTATCGCTGTGTTTGGTTTTTTCAGCGGCAGGCCGGAGTTTCTCGATATTGCTTTAGTTTACGCCCTGATTAACTTTATCGGCGTAATTGCCGTATTGCGTTTAGTGGAACGTGTTACCCACACCGGTACCGGAGCAGAGCGCAAATGAACCTGATTCTTGACATACTGAGCTGGGTATTACTCATGGGTGGTGCATTCCTGGGGGTTTCCGGCGCGATTGGCACCGTACGCTTTCCTGATTTCTACACCCGTGTCCACGCCAGCAGCGTTGCTGACACGCTATGCGCAGCGATGATTATTCTCGGCCTGATTCTACAGGCAGGTTTCACTTTGATTACCGTGAAGCTGATTTTTATACTGGCCTTTCTGTGGTACACCAGCCCGGCAGCCAGCCATGCTATGGTGCGCGCGGCACATTTCATGAACGTGGCCCCTTATCTTTTGAAGAAGGAAAAACCGTCATCGAAGCCCTGATTAATATCGTACTGTTTACCATGCTGGCAGCAACGGCCATTGCGGTCATTCGTCAGCACAGCCTGTTTGCCATTGTCATGCTGTTCGGTATTTACAGCCTGCTGTCCGCCAGTATTTTTGTAGTGCTGGATGCAGTGGATGTTGCCTTTACTGAAGCAGCGGTGGGTGCCGGTATTTCCACCATGCTGATGTTAGGCACACTGGTCATTACCGGTCACCATGAAAAAAATCCGAGTCATGGCCCGATACTGCCATTAATTGTGGTTTCGCTCACCGGCGCAGTATTGCTTTGGGGCACACTGGACATGCCGACATTCGGAGCTGCAGACAATGCGGTACATCAGCATGTCGCACCACGTTATATCGAAGAATCGCCAAAAGAAATCGGCATTCCTAATATGGTGACTTCAGTATTAGCCAGCTACCGGGGCTTTGACACCATGGGTGAAGTCATCGTGGTATTTGCGGCCCTGGTCGGTGTCCTGTCTTTGATTGGTATTCGCGAACAGAAATCACCACGACCAGTTTACTCCACCGACGACAAACCGCCACGGCCTGTGCTGCAGGTGATGGCTAAACTATTGATTCCATATATCTTACTATTCGCCCTATACGTTCAGTTCCATGGTGAATACGGCCCGGGCGGCGGTTTCCAGGCTGGTGTTATTTTTGCTTCCGCCATCATTTTATATGTGCTGACCTTTGGGCTGGATGACGCTTATGAACTGTTAGCACCACGCGTGCTGCGCCCATTAGCGGCACTCGGTGTATTAATTTATGGAGGTACGGGGATCGTAACGATGCTGATGGGCGGAAATTTTCTGAACTACAGCGTCCTGGCTGACGACCCGGTCAGCGGTCAGCACTACGGTATCATAGCGATTGAGCTTGGTGTGGGTTTGACCGTTGCGACAGTGATGATGCTGATTTTTTATGCCTTCATCAGCCGGGGGGAGAAACCGGCATGAATATCGACTTCCTAGGGTTATATATCTATTGGGTCATTATCTTCCTGATGATGGCTGGTTTCTATACAATTATCGCCTATGATAATTTGATAAAGAAATTAATCGGGCTGAATATTTTCCAGAGCGCCGTCTTCATGCTTTATATCTCAGTCAGTAAAGTGAGCGGCGGTACAGCCCCGATTGCCGCAGATAATATTGAGTTATATTCCAACCCTTTACCCCACGTTTTAATTCTCACCGCTATTGTTGTTGGTGTGGCAACCACATCCTTAGGGCTTGCACTGGTTATCCGGATAAAAGAAGCCTACGGCACCATTAACGAAGACGATATTGTCAAAATGGATCGACAGACCGAAGCCGAAAAAGCACGGGAATGGAAAACATAATGAGTTCACATTTACCCGCTTTACAGGTAATCGTTCCGCTCCTGTTTGCAGCGATCATCTTTCTGTTAAACCACGCCCGGATTGCCTGGTTAGTCAGTGTTGCTGTCAGCTGGGTTTGCCTTGCCATTGCAATTCAGTTGTTAATTCAGGTGAATACCGTTGGCCCGGTTGAGTATGCGTTTGGCGGCTGGGAGCCACCCTGGGGCATCGCCTACAATGTGGATAAGCTGAACGCCTTTGTATTGCTGATCGTTTCCGGCATCGCAGCTGTTATTTTCCCGTTTTCCTGGCAGAGCATTCAAAAAGAAATTCCGACCGCACTGCATGTGTTGTTCTATACCGCCTTACTGCTTTGCCTGGGCGGTTTACTCGGTATGACCATCACCGGTGATGCATTTAACTTTTTTGTGCTGCTGGAGATTTCCTCTCTGGCCACTTATACCCTGATCAGCTTAGGTAAAGACCGCCGCTCTTTAACCGCCGCATTCCAATACTTAATCATGGGTACCATTGGCGGTACCTTTATTCTGATTGGTGTTGGCCTGTTGTATACACTGACCGGCACCCTGAATATGGCTGATCTGGCGGAGCGCATCGGGCCATTACAGGAATCACGCACCTTACAGGCAGCCTTTGCTTTTCTGGTCGTTGGTATTGGCCTGAAACTGGCAATGTTTCCACTGCACTTATGGCTACCCGGCGCTTATGCCACCGCTCCTTCAGTCGTCTCAGCCTTTCTGGCAGCAACAGCCACCAAAGTTGCGGTTTACGCACTACTGCGCTTCCTGTTCACCGTTTTTGGTGCCAAATTCACCTATGGTGAAATGCATGTTGAGCTGATGTTCATTGCATTGGCGCTGATTGCCGTTTTGTTTTCTTCTATCGTGGCGATTTTCCAGCGCGGCATTAAACGCATGCTGGCTTACTCCTCAGTGGCACAAATCGGCTACATGCTGTTAGGAATCGGGCTGGCGAATGTTAGCGGGCTAACAGCAACGCTGTTACACCTGTTCAACCATGCATTGATGAAAGGCGCGCTGTTTATGGTACTGGCGATGGTGTTTTACCGCACCAATGGCTCATCAATCCGCCACATGACCGGATTGGGCAAACAGATGCCCTGGACAATGGCTGCCTTTGTTGTGGGGGGGCTGAGTTTGATTGGCGTACCGTTAACAGTTGGCTTTATCTCAAAGTGGTACCTGATTCTGGCCAGTATTGAGCGCGGCTGGTGGCCAATCACCGCCGTCATTCTGGTTGCATCATTAATTGCCGTTGTTTATATCTGGCGCATTGTTGAAGCTGCTTACTTTAAGGAGCGGCCTGCTGATATGCCTGCGGTGAGCGAGGCTCCCCTGAATCTGCTAATCCCCACCTGGATACTGGTAGCTGCAAACATTTATTTTGGTATCAATGCCTCCTTCACAGCAGGTATTGCAGAAAGCACAGCACAGGTGCTACTGGGTGGTGGCTCATGATCCCGACACACGAGTTATTACCCACAGCTGTCTTTGTGCCACTGTTGGGTGCGATAGCACTCTGGCTTTTCAGCTACGCCCCCAATATTCGTGAAGGCATCACGCTATTCACATCACTCATATTATTACTGATTATCGGCTGGCTATTGCCTGAGGTACTGGCGGGCGAACGTCCGGCCTGGTTGCTGGTGGAAATGCTGCCGGGACTGGAAATCAAGTTTGTCCTTGAACCACTGGGTATGATATTTGCCGGTGTGGCTGCCGTGCTCTGGCCAATTGCCTCACTCTATTCCATCGGCTATATGCGCGGGAATAATGAAAAACACCAGACCCGTTTCTACATTTTTTTCGCTATCGCTATTTCAGCGGCCATGGGTATTGCCTTTGCCGGTAATCTGGTAACACTGTTTATCTTTTATGAAATCCTGACGCTGTCAACTTATCCACTGGTTACCCACAAAGGCAATGACGACGCCTTAAAAGCAGGCCGGGTCTACATGGGTATCCTGCTGACCACTTCGATTGGCTTATTATTACCGGCCATTATCTGGACATGGCAAATCACCGGCACAACAGATTTTGCAGCAGGTGGCATTATTGGCGACAAGCTCAGTGGCCCGATGCTGACAGTATTAGCTTTCCTGTTTATTTATGGGATTGGTAAAGCAGCCGTAATGCCGATGCAGCGCTGGCTGCCCGCCGCTATGGTGGCTCCGACACCGGTGAGTGCTTTATTACACGCGGTTGCTGTCGTAAAAGCCGGTGTATTTAGTGTTATCAAAGTCGTGGTTTATATTCTCGGCATCGACACATTATCAGCGGCACCGGGCATTGAATGGCTATTGTATGTCGCCGGATTCACCATTATTCTCGCTTCCATTATTGCTATGCGGCAGGATAACCTCAAACGCCGACTGGCCTATTCTACCGTCAGCCAGCTATCTTATGTTGTTATGGGTGCTATGATTCTGGCTCCGATTTCTGCGGTGGGTGCTGCCCTGCATATTGTGGCGCATGCCTTTGGTAAGATTACGCTGTTCTTTGCGGCCGGATCAATTTATACCGCCGCACACAAAACCAAAGTCAGTGAATTAAATGGTATTGGTCACCGTATGCCATGGACGATGGGCGCATTTACCATTGGAGCACTGTCCATGATTGGTGTGCCACCGGCAGTTGGCTTTATTTCCAAGTGGTACATTTTAACGGGCGCGTTCCAGACCGAACAGGTGTTTGCCGTCATCGTTATTATCCTATCCACTCTGCTGAACGCCGCTTACTTTATGCCGATAATTTATGCTGCTTTTTTCAAACAACCATCGCCCGCTGAAAAACACGCTCACGGGGAAGCACCACTACCGATTGTGCTGGCTTTAAGCACAACCGCTGCGGCAACACTTCTGCTGTTTCTGTTTCCGGAAGTGCCCTATGAACTTGCACAGGCCATCGGGGTAAGCAAGCCATGAGTAAAGAACAACATAAACACTGGCTATACCGTACAGAGAACCGCCGTACGCTGTGGATCATTCTGGCTGTTTTACTGCTGCTTGCCATCATTCCGGAATTTTTTATTGATCACTACGCGCACTTTAAACAGCAGGGTATTTATGTTGATGCCAGCTTTGGTTTTTACGCCTGGTATAGTTTTATCGGTTGTGCGGCGATGATTGCCGGTGCAAAACTGTTGGGCATTTTTCTAAAACGCAGGGATACCTATTACGATGAGTGAGTGGTTCAGCGGGTTGATGATACCTCCCGGACTCATTTTGATTCTGGGTGCCTTTATTCTGCCGCAAGTGGAAGGGCGGTTACGCAGTGCCTTAGTCCTCACCCTGCCGCTGCTAACCTTGCTTTTGGTCTGGCTTGTTCCCCATGGCAGCAACATGGTTTTCGGCTTTATGGATTATGAGCTGGAGCCATTACGCTCCAGTGCAGAAGGACGTTTGTTTGCCTCGGTCTTTAGCGTCGCCGCCTTTGCCGGTGGGTTATATGCACTCAATAAAGCGACATTATTAGAATTAAGTGCTGCATTTTTCTATGCCGGATCAGCCATTGGTGTCACCTTTGCCGGTGACCTGATTACCCTGTTTATTTTTTGGGAAATGATGGCGCTGGGATCAACACTGGTGTTATGGGCCAATGGTGCTGACAACCCACGTGCTTATTCAACCAGTATGCGTTATCTATTGGTGCATTTATTTGGCGGTGTTGTGCTGATGGCCGGGATTGCAGGTCACGTCTACAGCACCGGATCCATTGCTTTTACCAGTATGACACCGCTAGATGGCGTGGCAAAATGGTTCATATTGGCCGGATTCCTGATTAATGCCGGAGCACCACCGCTATCAGCGTGGATCGCCGATGCCTACCCGGAAGCCAGCGCAAGCGGCATGGTCTTTCTGTCAGCATTCACCACCAAAACCGCAGTATTCGCGCTGCTGGTGGGTTTTCCAGGCACAGATATTCTGATCTATATCGGCCTGTATATGGTGTTCTACGGCATTATTTACGGGCTGTTGGAAAATGATATACGCCGCACTATGGCATACAGTATCGTCAGCCAGGTCGGCTTTATGGTGACCGCCATTGGCATTGGCAGCGAACTGGCATTGAATGGGGCTGCTGCTCATGCGTTTGCACACATTATCTATAAAGCTCTGCTGCTAATGTCTGCAGGCAGCGTCATTATCGCCACCGGAAAACGAAAATTTACCGATCTCGGCGGCCTGTTCCAAAGCATGCCGGTAACAGCCATCGCCGGAATTGTTGGTGCTCTTGCCATCTCAGCATTTCCTTTTACGTCCGGCTTTGTAACCAAATCACTCGAATTGGCAGCAGCTTACCAATTGCCTGCTGACGCTGAAGATCCGGCACTACTCATCTGGGCATGGTTTTTACTAACCGTCGCCTCGGCGGGATCATTTTTATATATGGGAATTAAGTTTCCCTGGTTTGTCTTTTTCCAGAAAGACTCCGGGCTACGACCAGCCGACCCGGCACCAAATAAACAATATGCCATGTTGTTCTTTGCCTTTATGTGTATCGCCCTCGGTGTATTCCCTGATGTTTTGTATCACTTACTGCCGTACCAAAACGACCTGCTTGCTGATCCGAAAAGCTATAAGCAATACACAGCCAGTCACCTGTTGAGCCAATTCCAGCTGTTACTCTTCGCGGGTATTGCGTTTTTTGTACTGCTACCACTGATTAAGAATACACTGACAATTAGTCTCGACTTTGACTGGTTCTACCGCCGCCTGTTTAAGGTTATCGGCGAGGAATTCACCTTCAAAGCCAGCGATATTGGTGGGAAAACCGAAGCTAAAATCAGAGGTCGGGTAGAACGCTTTATTAACCGCCTGCATGAACAGCACGGGCCACAGGGCTTTCTGGGGCAAAGCTGGCCCAGCGGGAGCATGGTATTGTGGGTAGCCATACTGCTGGTTTGTTCACTGGGGTTATATTATTTCCGCTGAAGTGTTTAGAAATTCTTCAATTTTTCTGTTCCGCGCTATAATTAACGCACCCATAAAGCTTTGTATTTGGGTCACTATAAAAAACAAAAGCACGCAGAAAGGAAAAAATAATGAAAACAAAAACAGAAATTGTCGAAAACTGGCTACCCCGTTATACCGGCTTACCGCTGAAAAGTATTGGCCGCTACATCTTGCTGGTCAACTTCAACCACTACGTTGAACTGTTTGCTGAGTGGCATGATGTACCGGTGATTGGCCTGGATCGCTCTATGTCCAGCGCCACTGCTGATGGCATCACGATTATCAATTTTGGTATGGGTAGCGCCAATGCTGCCACCATTATGGACTTACTCACCGCTGTACGCCCGAAAGCCTGTTTGTTTCTTGGCAAATGCGGGGGATTAAAAAAGAAAAACCGCCTGGGTGATCTGATCCTGCCAATTGCAGCCATTCGCGGCGAAGGTACCTCAACCGACTATTTTCCGCCCGAAGTACCGGCATTACCGGCCTTTAGCCTGCAAAAAGCCGTATCTACCACCATGTCCCGACAACATCAGCTGGAGTACTGGACAGGCACGGTGTACACCACCAATCGCCGGGTCTGGGAACATGATGGGAAATTTAAAAAATACCTGCGGCGACTGCGCTGCATGGCGATTGATATGGAAACCGCCACCATTTTCACCACCGGCTTTTTCAATGAAATTCCCAGCGGTGCATTGCTCATGGTATCCGATCAGCCAATGGTACCGGATGGCGTGAAAACCGAACAGAGTGATCAGGTCGTCACCGAAAGCTATGCCCACCAGCATTTACGGATAGGCATTGATTCACTGCATGAACTGAAGAATAACGGGCTATC
>JBMZDK010000064.1:0-17244 GCA_049614265.1 Thiolinea sp. | reverse complement strand
CCTTCTTCCACGATATTAAAACCGTGTGAGTAAGACAGACAGGCACCCTCTTTCATCAACGGCATTACCGCATTCACAACTGCTGTATGCTGCTTGTCAGGTGTCAGATTCAGTACAACATCCGCCGTCGGAATCAGCTCTTCGTAAGTACCAACGGTAAAACCGTTCTCAGTCGCGTTTTTCCATGACTGGCGCTTCTCTTCAATTGCCGCTGCACGCAGGGTGTAAGACACATCCAGACCACTGTCGCGCAGATTGAGTCCCTGATTCAGACCCTGTGCACCACAACCGATGACTACCATCTTCTTGCCTTTCAGTGCTTCAACACCGTCAGAAAATTCATCCATGTGCATAAAGCGACACTTTTTTAATTCAGCGAGTTGTTCACGCAATGACAGCGTATTGAAGTAATTTTCAGCCATGAGATTGTTCCATTTCGTTGAGGTATTCGGAATAACAGCTATCAGCACTCTGTTTGCACCACTTGCATGCAAACAAAATCCGATAAAATCAGAGCACATCCTAGCTGATACTTCATTTTTCGTAAATTGATATAATTGCAATACAATGTCCTGATTAATGCAACACTATGCAATTTCCTGGAACAACGAAGCTATTGGCTCTGTAGTATTACTACAAACAGCACTCTTATTTATTCCCCACCTGAGTGTCAGGATGTACAATAAAAGCACCCCGGATAACCGTCCGGGCTAAATGCTGGTAATCAACCAGATTAAACAGAAGGCCGGGCACTACAATGAGCAAAAACAAGATTCAGCCATTAGGTGATATCGACCTGCATCTATTTGCTGAAGGCAACCATCATCACCTCTGGCAAATATTGGGCGCACACTGGGGTAGACATAATGATACCAGCGGGTGCCGGTTTACCGTCTGGGCACCCAATGTCCGTTCCGTTAGTGTGACTGGTGACTTTAACCATTGGGACAAGACTTCTCACCCCATGACCCCGGTCAAGTCCAGTGGTATCTGGGAATTGTTTATCCCGGGCATTGCTGCTGGAAGCAGCTACAAATATGCAATCACTACGAAAGATGACCGCCAACTCAGCAAAACTGATCCCTTTGCCCGCCAGATGCTTTTGCGTCCGGAAACCGTTTCCTGTGTGCCGTCTGCGGAGGCTTACAGCTGGCAGGACAATCAGTGGCTTAACCAGCGCAAAGACCGTGAATGGCTACATAGCCCCTTAAGTATCTATGAATTACATGTAGGCTCCTGGCGGCAGCATGACGATGGCAGCTTTTATAACTGGCGTGAACTGGCAGCAGAATTAATCCCCTATGTTACCCAGCTGAATTACACTCACATAGAGCTGCTGCCCATCAGTGAACATCCGCTGGATGCCTCATGGGGTTACCAGGTTTCAGGTTATTATGCGCCAACCGCACGTTATGGTTCACCTGATGATTTCCGCTGGTTTATCGATCAATGTCACCAGGCCGGGCTGGGTGTTTTTCTCGATTGGGTACCGGCACATTTCCCGAAAGATGATTTTGCTCTGGCTAATTTTATTGGTGAACCGCTCTATGAGTATGCGGATACCCGTAAAGGTGAGCACAAAGAATGGGGCACACTGGTTTTCGATTACAGTCGGCATGAGGTGCGTAATTTTCTGCTGGCGAATGCGCTGTACTGGATTGAGGAGTTTCATATTGATGGCCTGCGGGTGGATGCGGTGGCGGCAATGCTGCACCTTGACTATGCACGCGAGTCCGGTCAGTGGGTAACTAATCAATATGGCGGGCGCGAAAATCTGGATGCAGTACAGTTTCTTCAGGAACTGAATCGGGTGGTACATGAGAAATTCCCCGGCGTACTCACCATGGCGGAGGAATCAACCTCCTGGCCCGGAGTGTCACGCCCGGTTGAAATCGGTGGACTGGGCTTTTCCATGAAATGGAATATGGGCTGGATGAATGACAATCTGGACTATATGCAGCAAGATCCGGTTTACCGTAAATATCACCATAATAAGATGACCTTCAGTCAGATGTATGCCTGGACAGAAAATTTTGTTTTGCCACTGTCACATGACGAAGTTGTCCATCTCAAACGCAGCATGCTGGATAAAATGCCCGGTGATTACTGGCAGAAGTTTGCCAACCTGCGTCTGTTTTATGCCTGGCATTATGCACATCCGGGTAAAAAACTGCTGTTCATGGGTGGTGAATTTGGTCAGTGGACGGAATGGAACGAGGCCATATCACTTGACTGGACGCTCACCCAATACCCGGCACATGATGCATTACGTGGCCTGCTGCGTGATTTGAATGCACTTTACCGTGATGAAACACCATTGCATGAACTGGACTTCAATCCTGAAGGTTTTCGCTGGATTGACTGCAATGACTCAGAACAATCAGTATTGAGTATGCTGCGCTTTGATAAAGCGGGGAATAGTATTTTAGCGGTATTTAATTTCACTCCGGTGGTACGCGAACAATACCGAATTGGTGTCCCGCAAGCAGGTATATATCGTGAAATACTGAATACCGACAGTGAGTTTTATGGTGGCAGCAACTGTGGCAACTACGGCGAGTTAATGACACAGGACAAAGCATGGATGGGACTTGAACAGTCCCTGGAGCTGACCTTACCACCACTCGGGGCTTTGTATTTGCGCCTGCATCATCAAACGCTGGTATTCAGCGTTAATATCAATGCGCCCGCTGAGCAGGTCTGGGAGACGATGTGGGAACCAGAGCGCTACAAACAATGGGCTAAAGGTTTTTCTGCGAACTCACAATATTCCGGAGGCTTCAAGCAGGGTGGAACCATTACTTTCTTTGACCCGGACTTTGGTGGCACCCGGGCTGTTCTGGATGAGATTCTACCGGCAAAGCGGTTACAAGCCAGGCATATTGCGATTGTGAATCAGGATGGCAGCGAAGATACGACAAGTGAAGACGCTAAGGCCTGGTACGGGGTGACTGAAACTTATGAGCTTGAGGCGACGAATGACAACACACTACTGACTGTGACAATGAATGCACCGGAGTCATTGGGGGAAATGCTGGCTCAGGGGCTAAAACAGTCTCTGGACTACTTGTTGCAGCTGTGCGAAGCAGAAGCCAACAATAAACAATCAATTAAAAACAACAAACTGAAAGGAAGCAATACCTGATGAAAATCCTCTTCGCTGCCAGTGAAATCTATCCGCTGATCAAAACCGGTGGCCTCGCTGATGTTGCCTATGGTCTGCCACAGGCATTGGTCGGTATGAATAATGATGTCCGTTTAGTATTGCCGGGCTACCGTTCTGTTACCGATCAACTGGAACAGACAGAATACCTGGGCACACTGGACATTTGGGGTGATGGCCAGACTCACCAGGTACATATCCGTTCAGCACAACACCCGGCTTTTACGTGCCCGCTCTGGCTGGTTGATTGCCCCGCCCTGTTTGACCGCCCCGGAAACCCTTATCTGCACCCGGATGGTTACGACTGGCCGGATAATGCAGAACGCTTCTGTGTATTTTCTCGGGCGGTAGCTGAATTAGCGGCTGATAGTCTGCAATCAGGCTGGCATCCGGATGTAGTACATGTGCATGACTGGCAAACCGGACTGGTGCCAGCGCTAATGGAAAATATCCCGAATCGTCCACGCTGTGTCTTCACGATTCATAATCTCGCCTACAGTGGACACTTCTCCCGTGAAATGTTTGAACGCCTGCACCTGGCCTGGCACTGGTGGTCGAGTGAAGGCATGGAATTTTACGATGGTTTTTCGATGCTCAAAGCCGGTATTGTCTACGCTGATGCTGTAACAACAGTCAGTCCCACCTATGCCGAAGAAATCTGTACACCGGAGTTTGGTTACGGCATGGCAGGCCTGCTCCGTTCACGTGCCTATAAGCTGCACGGTATTCTTAATGGCGTTGATGATATCGCCTGGAACCCGGCCAGTGACCCCCTGCTCCCTTACCACTTCACTGCTGATGACCCACAACCAGGGAAACAGCAGAACAAACAGGCTTTACTAAAACAGTTTGGTTTCAGTGCAGATCAAACTCAGCTGGATCAGCCTTTATTGGGTTTTGTCGGCCGTCTGGTTGAACAAAAAGGCATTGATATGATTTTGCAGGCAATTCCGGAATTACTGGAACACAGCAATGCCCGTTTTGTTCTGATTGGCGGCGGGGATGCTCACTATGAGCAGTGGATGAACTATCTGGCAGCACAACACCCCGACCGGGTCGCAGTGTATATTGGCTATAATGAAGCCATTGCCCATTTACTGGAGGCTGGTTGCGACCTGTTTCTTATGCCCTCCCGTTTTGAACCCTGTGGCCTGAATCAGATGTACAGCCTGAAATACGGCACCCTGCCAGTGGTTTTCAACACCGGGGGTCTGGCAGATACTGTTGTAAATGCGACTGACGAAAATATTCAGGCTGGACTCGCAAATGGTTTTGTATTCTATACGCCGGAAACGCGGGGGCTTACCGGCACAATATTCTGGGCTTTAGAGTATTACCAAAATCCGGTGGTATGGAAACAATTACAACAGAACGCCATGCGCGGCGAATTTGGCTGGCAGCGTAGCGCAGAGACTTATCTGCGTGTATACTCCGCCGCCCCTGCGAGCTGATGCAGCTAATAAGCCGCATGACCACGGTTATCAACGACTTAATCTAATCCACTACTGCTTTGGAACAGAAAATACCCGATAACTGCTTCATGCCTATTGAATATAAATATGAAAAGTAAAAAAGTAATGGCCAACTGTGAAAACAATACTGCTGACAGTCAGGAAACTGTATGCATTCCGGCAACTCTGCCACCCGCAAATAATTCATCAGATGCCCTCGGCAACGACTTCCAACGTTATCTGTCACGCCACCTCGGACGCTTTCGCGGCTGTGACCCGATATATTTATACACGGCACTGGCTTACACACTACGTGACCGCTTAATGGCCGACTGGCAAAAGACACAACAGTCTTATCAGCAATCCGGTACAAGACGTGCCTATTACCTGTCACTCGAATTTCTGATTGGCCGTTCACTGGGCAACAATCTGTTAAACCTCGAACTCAATGATAATGTTAACCAGGCTGTGCATAGCTATTGTGCCGATCTGGAAGAGATTGCGGAACAGGAAGCAGATGCAGGACTGGGTAACGGTGGTCTTGGACGCTTAGCGGCCTGCTTTATGGATAGTTGCGCCACACTTTCCCTACCGGTGACCGGTTATGGTATTCGTTATGAATATGGCATGTTCCGGCAACAGCTGGCAAATGGCTATCAGATTGAGGAACCGGATCACTGGCTACGGGATGGCAACCCGTGGGAAATTGAACGGGCTGAATATGCACAGGAAATCCGCTTTGGTGGTCACACGGAGTTCTATCACGATGATCAGGGTATTCAGCGCGCACGTTGGGCCGGTACCCGCAATGTATTAGCCATTCCCTATGATATGCCGATTACCGGCTACAAAAATGGCACGGTAAATACTTTGCGCCTGTGGAAAGCGACTGCGACCGATGCCTTCGACCTGAATGAATTTAACGCGGGCAGTTACACCGAAGCAGTACAGGCAAAAAATAACGCCGAACATATCTCTATGGTGCTTTATCCCAATGACAGCAGCGAAAATGGTAAGGAACTCCGCCTGCGCCAGCAGTATTTTCTTGCTTCTGCCAGCCTTCTGGATGCAATCCGGATTTGGGAAGCAAAGACAGAGGGACAGCCAGACTACCAACGCTTTGCTGCGGATAATATCTTCCAGATGAACGATACCCACCCGACTATTGCGGTCGCTGAGTTGATGCGTATCCTGATGGATGAAAAACACCTCAGCTGGAATGCAGCATGGGAGATCACTTCTAACTGTCTGGCCTACACCAATCACACCCTGTTACCCGAAGCACTGGAACGCTGGCCGGTACACCTGTTTGAGCGTTTGTTACCCCGCTTGCTGGATATTATCTATGAAATTAATGCCCGCTTTCTGACCCAGGTTGCACAAAAATGGCCCGGTGATACTGACCGCCAGCAACGCATGTCAATTATCGAGGAAGGCCCGGTACGCCAGGTACGTATGGCATGGCTGGCAATTGTCGGTAGCTTCTCTGTCAATGGTGTGGCAGCTCTGCATTCACAGCTGCTGGTCGACGGCTTATTTCATGATTTCTACGAATTGTGGCCGGAAAAATTCAACAATAAAACCAATGGCGTAACGCCACGGCGCTGGGTAGCGCACGCTAACCCGGATATGACCCAGCTGATCAGTTCTAAAATCGGCGATAGCTGGATTCGGGAGCTGGAACAACTGGAAAAACTCAAACCGTATGCTGCAAAGGAAGAAACAGCTTTCCAATTACAATGGCAGGCAGTGAAACAGGCAAACAAGCAACGTTTAGCCACGTTGATCCGGAAAGAATGCGGAATTATTGTGGATGCCGGAGCGATGTTTGATGTACAGGTCAAGCGCATCCACGAGTACAAACGCCAGCTACTGAACGTTTTACACGTGATCCACCTGTACGCAAAAATTAAGGCAGGTCAGCACAGTACTCAGGGACAACGTGTAGACCGTGTTGTGCTGATTGGTGGCAAAGCTGCGCCGGGTTATGCCATGGCGAAAGACATTATCAAACTCATCAATAATGTCGCTGCCGTTGTCAACAATGATCCACAGGTTGGCGATCAGCTTAAACTGGTATTCTTCCCGAACTACCGGGTATCCAGCATGGAGGTCATTGCCCCGGCTGCTGATTTATCCGAACAAATATCTACAGCCGGTAAAGAAGCTTCCGGTACCGGTAATATGAAGTTTATGATGAATGGTGCTCTGACCATCGGCACATACGATGGAGCAAACATTGAGATCATGGAGGCCGTTGGAGAGGAAAATTTCTTCCTGTTTGGCCTGCAGGCGGATGATGTTGCAGCCTTGCGTCATGATTACCGGCCAGCTGACTTTGTCGCAGCAGATGAAGATTTACAGCAAGTGCTCATGCTACTCAAATCCGGCCATTTCAATGCCTGTGAGCCTGGTATTTTCGATAATATTATTCAGGCCCTGCTTAGCCCACAGGATCCATGGGTAACGCTGGCAGACTTCCGCAGCTTTGTTGATGCCCAGCAACGGGTGAATGAAGCCTGGCTCGATCAGGCCCGCTGGACACAAATGAGCATACTCAATACCGCGAATAGTGGCTTTTTTTCCACCGACCGCACAATGAAGGCGTATAATCAGGATATATGGCAGCTTAATCCGCACACACCGACTTCTGAGTAATCTGAAAATCCGGTGATTAATGGGCGTGCAGATCAGGCATTTGCCCTCATTAATCAGATCACACCAATTAATAAAAACAGATCATAGGAGTCGAGGATATGTGTATGGAATCACAAAGACTGGCACAACAAACCATGGCTTTTGTGCTGGCAGGAGGACGTGGAAGTCGCCTGCATGAGTTAACAGACAACCGGGTCAAGCCCGCTGTCTTCTTCAGTGGCAAAAGCCGCATTATTGATTTTGCCCTCTCTAATGCGGTGAATTCAGGTATTCGCCGCATTGGTGTAGCAACACAATACAAAGCCCACAGCCTGATCCGGCACTTACAGCGTGGCTGGAGCTTTTTCCGCGCAGAACGCAATGAGTCACTGGATATCCTGCCTGCTTCTCAGCGCACCGGTTCTAATGACTGGTACAAAGGTACAGCTGATGCTGTCACCCAGAATATCGATATTATTGAAGGTTATCGTCCAAAATACCTGTTAGTGCTTGCCGGTGATCACGTTTATAAACAGGACTACTCCCTGATGATCAAACAGCACGTTGATACCGGTGCTGATGTGACTGTCGGTTGTGTTGAAGTTCCGCGAGCTGAAGCACAGGGTTATGGCGTGATGAAGGTCAATGACAGCGACCAGATTCTGGATTTCATCGAAAAACCGGCTGACCCACCGGCAATGCCCGGTGACCCGGAACAGTCACTGGCCAGTATGGGCATTTACGTGTTCAAAACGGATTTCCTGATTGACCTGCTGAAACGGGATGCTGACAATATCAGCTCTTCCCACGACTTTGGTCATGATCTGATCCCGGAACTGGTCAAAACCGGTAAAGCTTTCGCCCACCCATTCAGTCGCTCCTGTGTGCGCAGCGGCCTGGAAGAAGAGCCATACTGGCGTGATGTGGGAACTGTTGATGCCTTCTGGCAGGCCAATATTGACCTCACGGACTTCATTCCCAAACTGGATATCTACGATAATGAATGGCCAATCTGGACATATTCAGAATTAACCGCACCGGCAAAATTCATCCACAATGAAGAAGGCCGACGGGGTAATGCGGTTTCCTCAATGGTATCCGGTGGCTGTATTATCTCTGGTTCACAACTGGAACAATGCCTGTTATTTACCGGTGTGCGTACGCACTCGTATGCCAATCTGAAAGGCGTTGTCGCAATGCCCTATGTCACCGTAGGTCGCCATGCTCAACTGACCAATGTGGTTATTGATCGTGGAGTCACTATTCCGGAAGGACTGATTGTTGGTGAAGATCCGGCGTTGGATGCAAAACGGTTTCGGCGTACTGAAAACGGAGTCTGCCTGATCACACAGAAAATGGTCGATGCACTGGCAGAAGAAAAATAATAACAAGGACAATTGAATGGCATTAAAGCTGCAGGCAGGTTCTGCCAGCCGCATGGGGGCTAATTTCGACGGCGAAGGCACTAATTTTGCAGTGTTTTCCGCCGGAGCAACAAAGATTGAATTATGTTTGTTCAGTGATGATGGACGTCAGGAACTGGCCCGGCACACTTTACCTGAACGCAGCGGAGCAATCTGGCATGGTTATGCACCGGATTTAAAACCCGGCACCCGGTATGGTTTACGTGCACACGGGCCATATGCCCCGGAGCAGGGCCAGCGCTTTAATGCCAATAAACTTCTGCTTGACCCCTATACGCGGGAATTGTGTGGCAGCTGGCAAAGCCACCCTGCCCTGTTTGCCTACGATACTGCTGCCGGGCGCGATGACTTATCATTCAGCGAACTTGACAGCGCACCGTATGTGCCAAAATCTGTGGTAAGTGACCCATCATTTTTCCCGCTATTAACATCAAAAGCCCCTTCATTTCAGCCTGACCTGCAAATCCAAAGCGAAACATTAATTTATGAAGCTCACGTTAAAGGCCTGACACAAGAACATCCTGCAGTCCCTGAAAATCTTCGTGGCACTTACGAAGGGCTGGCTTCAGACGCAATGATTGAACACCTGCAAAAGCTGGGGATTACAACACTGGAATTACTTCCGGTTCATGCTTTTGTTGATGAGCCTTTTTTGCAGCAGCGTGGCTTAAGCAATTACTGGGGCTACAATTCGATTGCCTTTTTCACGCCTGAGCCACGGTATTTTGGCCCATCCGGCCTCATTGGTTTTCGTCAGATGACAGAGAAGCTGCAACAGGCTGGTATTAACGTCATACTCGATGTGGTATTCAATCATAGTGCCGAGGGAGATCAGTTTGGCCCAACGCTGTGTTATCGCGGCCTGGATAATGCTTCGTATTACCGGCTGGATACAGAACAACCCTACCACTACATCAATGATACCGGCTGCGGGAATACGCTGAATATTGCCCATCCCTATGTTTTGAAGATGGTCATGGATAGCCTGCGTTTCTGGGTGCAGTGTATGGGTGTTGCAGGCTTTCGTTTTGATCTCGCCACCACGCTGGCGCGGGAGGCAGACGGCTTTAATACCAATGCTGCTTTCTTTAAAGCATTGCAACAAGATCCCGTACTGTCGCAGGCCACACTCATTGCCGAACCCTGGGATATTGGGCCGGAAGGTTACCGTTTAGGTGGCTTTCCCACAGAATTTGCAGAATGGAATGATCATTTCCGTGATGGTGTGCGCCGTTTTTGGCGGGGAGATGATTACAGTGCCCAGCAACTCAGTAGTAGCTTGCTGGGCACTGCTGATGTATTTGACCGGGGCGGTCGTCGTAGCTGGGCTTCGATAAACCTGCTGACCTCACACGACGGGTTCACCCTCACCGATTGCACCCGTTATACAGAACGCCACAATGAGGCCAATCTGGAAGACAATCGCGATGGTCATCATGCTAATTACAGCGATAACTGCGGTGTTGAAGGTGATAGTGATGACCCGCAGGTTATCCGGCAGCGCCAACAACGACAACGCAACTTAATCGCTACCCTGTTTTTATCACAGGGCACACCAATGCTGCTGGGTGGAGATGAAATCGCTAATTCACAGCAGGGCAATAATAATGCCTACTGCCAGGATAACCCGCTCGGTTGGGTCAACTGGCAGCAGGCCGATTATGACATGCTGAGTTTTGCACAACACCTGTCAGCGTTTCGCAGACAACACCCCGCCCTCAGGCAAACTCACTTTCTGCATGGCCGGATACGCAGCTGTGGTAACCCGGATGTCAGCTGGACAGATTTCAGCGGTCAGAATATACACTGGGACGACCCGCAACTCGCACGTTTGTGTTTATTACTGCGCTGTTCCGCTGCCATAGCGCCTGAAGACTGCGATGACCAGGTGTTGTTAGTGATTAACCGCACTGAAACATCAGCAGTCGTTAGTTTACCGGAATTAGCTCCAAACCAATGTTGGTGTATTGGCATTAATACCGCTAACCCTGACATTCAATATCAGCCTGTCCATAACAGCGAAATAACAATTCCAGGTGAGTCGTTATTAGCACTGATTCCTGCGGCCATTTAAAATCAATATTAAATCCCTGCATACGGATTAATACGGCTAATCCAAATTACGTAAAGGCCCACAATGGGGAATATAACCGACATTTCCGGGGTATTCCTCTTCAACAAATGGATTTGGGATACCATCATAAACACAGCCATAACCACCATCATCTCTTAGCACTAAAGTGGCCGTTCCGGGATTATTAAATGTTTCATAGATAGGTTTAATATCTTTAGTGCTACCCGCAGCCCAGTCTGTAATACCAAAACCGAAGTCCGCTACTGCATTCAGTAATGCTGCCTGTTCGCTCGTCAATGGAGTGCGTGTAGCTTTGGTAACGATAAACGTCAATGCATTAGCCTCCGTGACCATTTCTAAACCTGCCGGAGCTTCAACCGGTGTCTGACCATCCATTTTTGTCCACTTTATCGGAACCAGCTGATCTTTATTGGTCAGTTCCACCACAGAGATGTCAATCATCAGTGCACCAGACTTGCAATCATCCTGACCATAAAAAATCTCAGTTATCGCCAGCTCATTCGTTGATAAGGTACGCTGACTGTCTACCCAGGTATTTGGCAAATAAGTATGCGGAACACACTCCTGATACCAGGTATGATCCAGCAATGTTTCACCACCCGCAGTATTAGTCAGATAAAAATCAAAATTCTTCGCAATCTCATCGTCATTACAGGCAGATAAGCCTGCCAGAATAAAACCAGCAATGACTACTTTATATATTGACCTGTTTCTTCTCACTCGTTATTCCTCACATGATTTATCATGTCTTATGTTTTTCAGTTGCAACAAAATCAGATTAAACGTTTAAAAAACCACCAAATAAATTGCGATTAATCCTGCTAATTACTTATAGCCTGTCATCAAAAATAATCTTATATAAAGGAGAAAAAAAGGAATTAAAAAACGAAAAAGGCCCAATAAGACAATGAAATTAAAAACAAAAAAATCAATGTTAATTTTTGTTAACACCAAATAACGGTTAAATCCAAATAGAATACACATATCCAGTCTATTCCATTCGAGCGTGAATATAATATTGACCAATAATACAACAAATGCTTTCAGATATTCGGAATCCAAAGAAGTGATATGTACGAAAGGGTCTCCCCGGAATAATGAAATTATGTGATGCTCATATCGCGATTGCAAAACAGATACAATACACATAGCGTGACGATACGGCTCATGTTAAAAACTAAAGCACACCACCAGAGGAACCGGCTATGCCTATCACAACAACCACCAACGGCGGGTAAGATGAAAACAGAACACTTAGTTGCGCTGTTTTCCAATTCAGCTCACATCATCACCCATATGGCAACCATTCTTTATGCGACTGCCGTTTTGCATCTGCCCCATGAATTCGGTATGAATTACGGCGAAATGCTTGGTCTGGCCAGTGTCGGACTCATCCTTTATGGCGTAGCCGCGCTGCCCGCTGGTTGGCTGGGTGATCGTTGGAGCCAGATTGGCATGATGACTATCTTTTTTGCCGGTGTTGGCATAGCTGCGATGATTGTTGGGCTGGCGAAAACAGCAACACAGCTTTATCTCGGTCTGTCACTCATTGGTTTGTTTGCTGCGATTTATCACCCGGTCGGGATCGCCTGGCTTATTGCCAACACACAAAAACAAGGTATGACGATGGGAATTAATGGTTTATGTGGTGGTATCGGCAGCGCAATCGCCGCTCCTTTTGTTGGACTAATGATTGATTATGCCTCCTGGCGACATGCTTTCATTGTACCGGGAATTATCAGCCTGTTGATTGGTATCACTATGTACCTGAGCTGGAGGGGCGGCTCTATTGCAGATATTAAAGCTGAAAAGTCCAGACAACGCACGCCGGAAGCTCATGCACAACGACGGGTATTTATGATTCTCACGCTGACCATGGCATGCACAGGTTTTATCTACGCAGGCATTACACATACTATGCCTAAATTATTTGAGCAGGGCCTGAATTCACAGCTGGCAACAAGCTATACCGAAGTTGGCTTATACGTCGGGTTTATTGTATTGATTGCTTCACTGAGCAGCCTGTTTGGTGGCTGGTTAGCAGACAAAGTATCTTCACGCACAACCTATATTACATTCTGGTTCATCGCTATCCTGCCCTTGTTTTTTATTACCCGCATGACAGATGTGCCATTGCTAATGCTGGTGATGACCGCCCTGGCCTGTATCTCCGGATTTGCCGCTGCAGAAAACATACTGGTGGCCCGCTACACTCCATTTGCCTGGCGTTCACTGGCTTATGGTGCAAAATTTGTGCTGGCTCTGGGCATAGGTGGGTTAACCATACAGCTGGCAGGCCGAATGTTTGACGGTACAGGGGATTTCAGCCAGCTCTATTTGCTGTTAGGCATCGCAGCGATTTTAGCGGCCTTCAGTGCTTTACTGTTACCCAAAGAACAGGCTGCTTGATTAAACAACCCTGAGTATGTGGGACAGCGCAGTAATTTTGGTCTCAGGGATTTCCAGGCGGCAAGTGTTGTCTGTCAAGAAGGCTTACTCTGCTGTTTATTTTCCCGCACCCAGATATATATTCCCGCCAAAATTGTCACCAATGAGCCTAAAATGGTATAGCCATCAATGGTTTCATCAAATACGACTATGCCCAGCCCCAGACCATACAACAGGCGGATATAGCGAAACGGGCTGACAACAGAAATCTCCGCAATACGTACAGATTGAGTCACCATCACCAGCCCCAAAGAGGCAGCCAGTACCAATCCCAACAGGTAAAACATCACCGTAATATCCGGCATTTTCACTTCACCCATCACCAGCACAATCACCAGTCCGGTCAGAGCCAGTGTCACCGCAGAATAAAATGACAGCAGTAAGGTGGAAATTGAGGAACGGGCCATACGCGCGCCCACATCACGCATCGACATCCCGACAACAGCCAGTAGTGCTAACAGAGAGTACTGATCAAAACCACTCAAACCGGGGCGGATGACAATCAACACGCCGATAAAGCCTATCACCACTGCACTGAGACGGTGAATCCCGACTTTTTCTCCTAAAAACAAAGCTGCCGCGAGCGTAAGAAATAGTGGCGCGGTCTGAATAATAGCGGTAACCGTTGACAAAGGTATCAACGCCAGCGCCGCAAACATACAACAGGCTGCCAGCACTTCTCCAAGATTCCTCAGCAGTACCGGCCGTTCGAAAAAGGGCTTATACAAGAGGGGCTGTTTATCCAGCTTTAGCATTATCAGAAACACAGTGCCGCAACCCAGGCCCAGTGCCATCATCACCTGACCGGAGGGAATATGCTCTGACGCCAGTTTGACAAACGCATCACCAAAAGTGAAGCAGGCCATCCCGACAATCATATACAGGATGCCGCGCAAATTATCGGTTAGTGATGGCATAGGCAGAACCCTTTATGGAAAGTGTGCTGCAGATTAGCGGACATTCCGCAACATGGCAAAGGCCATCAAGCATCTGCTCGGCTTTTCCCGCCTGAAGCATGATCCAGGTTTACAAATAATCCATCTCCAATGGATATTCCGCTAATAAGGTTGCCCCACCTTCATGCAACCAAAGTGGTTGTTCCAGCTTCACACCAAACTGCCCTCCTACTTCACCCACATAACACTCAACACAAACCACCATATTTTCTTCGAACACGCCATCATAAGCCCCCCACTCCTCGTCCTCACGGTACCAGATCAGTGGATATTCAACACCCAGTCCACAACCGTGGGCCACATCAGCATAACGGTTAGGAATACAGCTTTCCGGCAGCGTATAAGACTTGTCAGAATATTCGAGAAAACCCAGACCGGGTTTTAACAGCGCAATATTATGCATCATCTGCTGATATGCAATGTTATACAAACGTCGCTGTTCATCTGTAGGTTTTTTATCACCCACCACCCAACTGCGGGAGATATCATTATAAAACCCGCCCGGCCCGATCAGATCGGTATCAAAAGCCAGTAAATCACCGTTTTCAATTACCCGTTCAGACGTTTCCTGAAACCATGGATTAGTGCGCGGCCCGGTGCTTAATAAGCGTGTTTCCGGATACTCGCCGCCCCGTTCAATACTACCTTTTAACAATAAGGCCAGCGCATCCGATTCCCGCATTCCCGGTTCCAGCTGCTCCCGCATATCGGCTATGCCCGCCTCACAGGTTTGCAGGGAGTGTTTCAAAGCACTAATCTCATCCAGGGATTTAATCGCCCTTGCCTGTTCCATCACAGGTTTGCCATCACACAATGTAATGCCCTGTTGCTGACAGGCAGTAACCAACAATAAGTCCGCCCGATCAATCGCCAGCCGTTCGGTGGAAACGCCTTTTTCATGCAACAAACCCGCAATTTCCGTTACCCAGCGCCGGGCCATCTCTTCACCGCGTGTGCCCACCACCAGAAAGTCGGTGGACAAGGAAGGCCGGATATCAGCAACCTGCCCCTTCGACAGATGAGAAGCACTGGGCATGTCGTACAACACAACGTCACCACTGGCAAAGACCACGGCATAGCGCACCAGATTATGCATCGTCCAAACCTGCATATTGCGCGTACCGGTGGCATAGCGGATATTTACCGGGTCGAATAATACAAGTGCCGCACAATCAGCAGCCGTCAAACGCCGTCTGATCTGCTGTAAACGGTGTTGCTGAATACGGGGCTGCGTATTTTCGTCCATCACGGGTAAGGTTTTCATCTCTTCTGCCTCAGTTGAAACATGATTACCGTATTTATGCTTTATATGCCTTAATAAGCGACATCAACCCAGCGTCGTTCAGCAATAGCAACAGCGACTGCATCCAGCAATGCATAAGCATCATGGGTATCTTCCAGCGTCGATAGTGGCTGTACTTCCGGATCCAGGCAACAATCAATAAATCGCTGCTGTGCATATTTGAAGCTATCGCGATAACCTGCCAAATCCCAACCCGGCTGTGGCGCATCGCCAAACTGAATATCATTCCAGCTGTGGCTAAAGCCCCCCTCAGTTCCCATAACTTTAAACATCACCGTCCAGGGATTAGATGTACGATCATCAACCGCAAAACTTCCCCACAGGTGCGCAATCAACCCCGATTCGTATTCCGCCTGTATTGATACCTGATCATCAGCCTGAGGATCATCAAAAAAGACATTGCTTCCGGTCGCTGTCACCCGCAGCGGCCTGCCCGCCAAATGCAATAAAGTATAAGCATGATGGATACATAACTCCCATAGCGTCACACCGGGTGCACCCATTTCCGGCCAATGTTTCTGATTGTAAATCACCCACACACTGGATAATTTCCCCAACGCTCCGGCAGTAATGTATTCACGTGCCCGCTGCACTTCCGGCGAATAGATATAATTATGGTTCGGCATGCATACCACATTCGCCGCCTCTGCCGCTGTAGTTAACTCAGCCAGCTCAGCACTATTGGCTGCTACCGGCTTTTCCAGCAGCACATGCTTACCTGCCTGCATCGCTGCCACCGCATACTCAACGTGTGTTGGTGTAGGAGATAAAATCGCCACCGCGTCTGTTTGCTCATCAGCCAGCAGTTCGTCAATACTGCCATAAGCCGATAGGCCATAGGTTTGCGCAAAGCCTGCCCGCTTCTCCTCATTCCGGCTGTATGCGCCGGTCAGGCGTACATTTCTATGTTGAGAAAATCCCTGTGCATGCATGTGAGCAACACCACCGGTACCAATCAGGGCTACACCCAGTGATTGTTTCATCGTTTCAATCCTCCTTAGCTGAACTAGCTGATAGCAACTGAACATAACACAGATTAATCCTGTTTACGTGCATGCTACAGACAGCTCATGCCTTGTGAACTGTGCACATCCCGTTTGTTAATTATGCATAAAGTGCCTGTATCACATCCGCAGACAAACCGGCTGCTTATACTGCGAGCCTGACAACGACAGAACGTCACTTCAAGCAGAAAACCAACTATTTGAGAGAGAGTAAACCATGAACAAATCAAGCCTAATGACAGCAGTATTAGCCGGTAGCCTGATAGTTGCCGCAATGAATCCGGCACTCGCAGAAACCAAAGCCGTTGAAGCAGGGCCGATCTGGAGCCAGAGCGATGCACAAAAGAAATGCCCTGCCCTGGCAAAAGCAAAAAAGGCGCGCTGGACAGGTCATTGGTGGACAACCGTGCAGGGTAAAATGTCAGTTTGTCAGCTGGAGATGCTGGTTAAAGCAGTGAAAGCCGGCCCAATCTGGAGTCAGAGTGATGCACAGAAGAAATGTCCGGCACTGGCTAAAAAACAAAAAGCAAAATGGACCGGCCATTGGTGGACAACCGTTCAGGGCAAGATGTCAGTTTGTCAGCTGGATTACAGTGTCAGAGCCATGAATGCCGGGCCGATCTGGAATCAAAATGATGCTAAAGGTAAATGTCCGGCACTAGCACAACGCTATAAAGCACGCTGGACAGGTCATTGGTGGACAACCGTACAGGGAAAGATGTCGGTTTGTCAGCTGGACTTCAGCCAACCCTGATCAGATAAC
>JBMZDK010000063.1:0-17480 GCA_049614265.1 Thiolinea sp. | reverse complement strand
ATCATCCACTTGTCTTGCGCATAGCTTGTGCGACCCGATCAATGGTTGATGTTGGGATATATTGGTCAATCTTTCCTTCCTCTACCAAATCTTCCACCAGCCTTGCATCGCTGACTACCGGCACATCCTCTATTTGGGCGATTTCCACCATTTTGCGTGCCATGGCATCTTTACCAATAGCAACAATGAGTGGTAGTGGTGTGACATCCTGCTCATAGTGGAGTGCTACCGCGAGGCCAATATCAATAATGACAAGGCGAGCGGTTTTTATACGGCTTTTAACATCCTGTTCATTCATTTCCCGGCGGATGCCTTCACGTGCGCCTTTGACATGAGGGTCGCCAAACATATCTTTCATCTCACGTTTGACTTCCTCTTTGGTCATTTTCTGGTCTTTTTCAAACTGTGTTTTCTGGAATAGAAAATCCAGAATTGCCATAACGATCATCAGAGGCAGAATGATCATCATCAGGGTCATGAACATGTCAGTGATAATGCTGGTCTGGCAAAGTACATCGCATTGTTTTATTTCATGTAAAAGCTCAGACAGCCCAGCATAGACAACAAAGAATAACGCTGCGGCGATGACCAGGGTCTTAACCAGGGAAAAGACGGTATTAACGAATTGTTTAGCGGAGAAAATACGTTTGAAGCCTGAGGTAATACTGATTTTTTCCAGTTTAGGCATAACCGGATCGAGTGAGAACAAAAAGCCAAACTGGAGAATGTTGGAGAAAATACCTGCCAGTGTCATTAGTGCGATAAATGGCAACAGAATGATACCGATTACCATTTTTATAATAAGGTCTGTGCTGGCGCTCAGTGCTTGCCCAAAGGGTAGTGTTTGCAGGTGCGGGATGGCAACAAACAGTTCTATCAGGCTTTCAAACAACCACTGTCCTGCAAGCCAGAAATAAATTGCGGCAACCAGCATAATGAGCGCGGGAGCGATGTCGTTACTACGGGCGATTTGTCCTTTTTTGCGTGCGTCCCGGAGTTTTTTGGGGGTCGCTTTTTCGGTTTTTTCGCTGCTACTTTCCGCCACTGATCAGTCCGTCCAGAATGTGCAGGCTGCTGCCAATATTAATGAAAGTGTCGCGCAAATAATGACCGATGATGACGATATAAAAGATCAGCATAAAGAACACCAGGCCACTTTTGATTGGCATGGCAACAAGGAAAATATTCAGCTGTGGGAGGTAGCGTCCGACCAGACCGGTACCGAAATCAATAAGGAACATAATGCCAAGAAATGGCCCGGCAATCAGTACGATGGTATACATCAGCAGGTCAAGCTGTTGCAGAAAGAACTTTGCTGAATTGACATTAAACTCCGGTATGAAGCGATCTAATGGCCAGACCTGATAGCTCATCATAATAGCTTCCAGCAACATCAGAAACCCACCGCTCACGAATAACATAACGGTAGCCAGCTGGGCTAGCAGGTTACCTAATGGCGAAACCATACCGGTAACGGTTGGTGAGAAGAACAGGGCGCTCATGGCACCACGCTGCAAATCCATTAAAAAGCCAACACCGCGTAATGCCCAGAACGGCATGCTCATGGCATAACCTAATGCCAGTCCGATTAGACCTTCTTTGACAACCAGAAAAAACACTGTTCCGATGTCTGTTGCCATGGTGACGGATTGTTCATAAGTCAGAGGGAGCACAGCAAAAGACATAACGACCATAATACCGTTGCGAATCATGGCCGGGAAAATGGGCTGTGCAAACATCGGCATGACGGTGAAGGCAACCAATATCCTGGGCGCAGTTAGGATTAGCGCCATAAACCAGGGTTGCAGGTTGCTTATCGACTCCATGATTAAATCCTGGCGACCTGGTCGAAGATCTGGATGGTGTAAGCGTATAGTTCGGGGCCAAGCCATTGCAGGGTGGCCGCCAGCGCAAAAATAACGGCGACCAGCTTAAAACCATGAGGCAATGTTTGTTCCTGAATCGAGGTCAGAGCCTGAAATAAACCAATGATCAGGCCGGTAATTGTCGCTGCAGCGATGGCGGGCATGGATAGGTACAATACCAGCTGGATTGCCTGAGCAGTGAAGTGAAGTAAGCTGTTCTCGTTCATCGTCAGGAATAACTCAGCAACAGACCATGGATCAGGCGTGACCAACCATCGACCAATACAAACAGCAGCAGCTTGAATGGCAGTGAGATAATGATGGGGGACACCATGATCATGCCCAGTGACAGCAAAATATTGGACACAATCAAGTCGATGATAATAAAGGGTAGATAAATCAGAAAACCAACCTGGAAAGCGATGGTTAGTTCACTCACCATAAAGGCGGGGATTAGCACCAGCAAATTAGATTCTTCAACATCCTGCGAGTACTTTTCCGGCCATATTTTTTTCGTGGTTTTGACAAAGAAGTCACGCTCAGTTTTGCTGGAATGCCGTGTTAGAAAATTCTGTAGTGGCACTGCGCTATTGCGAAGGGCATCCTGAAACCCCGGGTTTTTTATATCTGTGAGTTCTATGCCCTGGTCGGTGAATATTTCTTTGGTCTCCATAACCACCGGTGCCATGATGTATATGGATAAAATAATGGCAATACCACTGATGGCCATGTTTGGTGGTTCTTGCTGTAAACCCAGAGCACTCCGGGTCAGCTGCATCACCACGACCAGTTTAATAAAAGAACTCACCAGGATGGCAATAAACGGTGCCAGCCCTAAAATGATCAGTAAGCCAGCCAGCAGGATTGGATTAGGAAAGGATTCCATGTTTATCTACTCGGTTTAACGGTTGCCAAACAGGCTGATAATCCGGACGCCAATACGACCATCCACTTCAACCAGTTCACCACTACCGATTTGTTTATTTTGTGCTTTGATCTGTACGACTTCAGGAAGGTTAGCCGGTAAATCGAGTACATAGCCGGGGCGTAATTGTTTGACTTCATTAAAAGACAAAGTTTTATGGCCCAGGTCGAACGAAAGTTGCACCGGGACTTTATTGATCTGGTCAATGTTATTTTGTGGTTCGTTGTCAGCCATTGTGTTCCAGCCTGTCGTTATCGTTAGTATCTTGTTTTGATCAGTAATCAGATGGGCCTGACAATACAGTTCAGTGGTCAGGCGCAGGCGCACCAGCTGTTCCGCCTGAAAGTCATTATTGTCAGGAATTAATACATCTGAAATCGCTAAAGTATTAATTTCATGGATTGAAAGTTCAGTCTGTCCTATCTCGATATGAAGTTTTGTTTCAAGGTTTTCCCAGTCTTCATTCAGATCAGAGGGCCAGAATCGCATACGTTCCTGTAATAAGGGGTACATGCGTTCTTCAAGCATCAGTAAGCCGTTTACAGTACGGATATTGCTTCCTTCCGGTTTAGCACGGTTGGCTTCCAGAAGTTCAAAGCTGACGGGTAAGGTGTACAAGCGACTGTTCTGTTCAGCAGACAGAGATTGCAGACTGATTTTGCTGGCCAGACCATTTTCCGCAGAAGCGATTAAAGGTTCCATGGCATTTTCAGTTAATGCAAGCCCAAGGTTTTCCGGCAGCCTTGCCAGCATGCCTTCCGGAATAAATTCACGGATGTTTTCCAGTGCGGGCCAGTCTGACAACCACAAGCCTGCCGTCGAGTCACCTATGCCAAGGGTGATCCCGATCGGGTAAATCACCTGGCGCTGAGTTTCTCCGGGTAACAGGCGCAGACGGAACATCCTGTTTTCATCAATATTAAAACTGTAAGTCTGAGATTTATTCAGTAACAGGTTGTTGATGCGTACAGCGGACGCGGCCCAATGCATCGGATGAAATGGAGCAACCTTAATTTGACGGCGATTATTCATTATTGTTTTTCTTTTAAATCAACCCGTGATATCTAAGCCGTTTAGCGTTTTCAGAAATGATTGCTGATTATCCGCTAACCCTGTTTTTTTAGAAATTTTCAGCTTCCCTGCTAACCATCCTATCGTTTGCAATGTAAGCGCCTCAAGTTAATCAGATTAAAGGAAGGTTGTCAGTGAATCGTTATTATTGGCCCTCAGGGGCTGATGTTATTATATTAATCAGACCCTGAAGGCTGGTAACAGCTATATCAGCAGGCACAATGACAGGATTGTGCTGTAGGGCTTTCCTGCTGTGTGTTGGTTTTCTCTTCCTGCCCCTGAGCACTTTCCTGTTCTGCAGGAGGTTGGAAGATATTTTGTAAAACCTGTGCAATCAGTTGTAGCATGATTGCCTGCATGTGCATCTCGATAGCCGTATTGATCATGCCATGCAGAGACTGAGTCATGCGTGATGCACCATAGCCCTCTCCGGCATAAACCCCGGGCGAATAGTGCCCATTATGGTTAATGCCCAATGATAAATAATTTGACATACAACAAACCTTTGCGTTCTTAAGCGCATTTAACTGAGTCGGGTTACGAATATGACGACGAAGTGAATACTGACACTCCCTAAAGCATAGTGCTGGTCGCATGGTATATAACCGGCGTGCGGATGAGCGGAGTAAAGCTTGCGATAATCAGTAGGTGTGAATGGGTATAAGTTGAGGCTTTTCTATGATAAAGCTGCCTTTTTAGACGGCTGCTCTGTTTTTTAGCTGCGCTTGTCCAGTGATTGGTCGACTTTTCCGGTGAGGGCATCAGAATGTAAGCTGACGAGTGTATTGTGTTCGGAGCTGAAATGTCGCTAAAAAAAATAAAACAACTTCTGTTGCTGATTATGTGCTCATGGTCTGCAGCACAAGCTGCTCCCTTGCCCTGGAATGATAAGCCGTATTCCCATTACTCTGATCAGGAGCCGCTGGCTGAGATGTTGAAGACGTTGGCAGCGAATCAGGGAACGCCTATTACGCTAAGCCCGAAAGTGGATGATGTAGTGAGTATGCACTACAAAAACCGTAGCTCAAAAGAGATTTTCGAAGACCTGGTTAAGACTTACGGGCTGATTTGGTATTTTGATGGCGAGGCTGTTTTTATCTACAAAGAAGAAGAGGCCCGCCGTGGGTCTGTCAGTATGGAAAATATGTCCCCACAGGAGTTTTCTGAAGCATTGAAACGTCTTCAGGTGCTTGATGAACAGTTCCATTGGGAGGTTTCTGAAGTGGATAATGTCATTTATTTCACTGGCCCTGAACGTTTTGTCAGTTCTGTATTGAGTATGGCTGAACTGATGGATTCAAATGCCTCTAAACGAACCAAAATCTTCAAGTGGACAGATGCCTCCGGGCGTATACATTACAGTAATGAACGCCCACTGAGTGCCCGTGGTGCTAACAAAGATGTCAGTACGAATGAGCGTTTTCCCGGATTCGATGTTGTCGATGTGGTGGAACGTTAATTGTAAATCTTGCGGATAAAAACTGCTTGATCTGCGCAACAAAATAACAAAAGAAGCATAACAATGATAACCCAGCAAACCCCTTTTCTGTTGAAGGTTCTCAGTGGCAGTAACTCCGGTGCTCTGGTGCGCCTTAAGGTCGGAGATGTTGTCATTGGTCGTTCGATGTCCAGTGATATTATTTTGCATGATGAGAGTGTTGCTGAGTCGCATCTCCGCCTCAAAGTAAATCAGGATTCTATTCGTATTGAAATTCTTTCCTCCCCTGTTCTGGTGGATAACCGTGAGATAGAAGCTGAAGAGATGCTGTTAAAGCCATTTCAGGTTGTCACACTCGGGGGCGTCGATTTCTTTATTGCAGATGTGCGAAAGCCGGGGCGGCGATCATCAGGTGATGCCTCAAATGTCGAGGGCGGCACGCAAGCTGAGTCTGAAAAGCCGGGTGCAGTAACACCACCGGTTGTTTCAGATGTCCGGAAGAAGTCAGCGCAGGGTGTGGCTGCCAGACCAGCAAAGAAAAAACGAGGCGGTGGCCTGAAGTTTCTTTTGCTGGGGCTGGGTGTTCTGCTTGTTGCTAATTTATTTTACTTTATGCCGGATTTGTTAAATTTTGCGGAGAAGGTTGGCTTGCGGGAAAGCCCGGTAGAAAAAGCGGAAGCCGTTGTTTCGACACTGGACATTGATAACCTGAAGGTCGAAGGTGGTCATCGGGCGGCTGTTATCAGTGGGTATGTAGACACACTGGAAGAGAAGCGCAGGATTATGACGCGTGTTGGCCGAATTGGTGAAGGGGTTAATTACCGGATCTGGGCGCGGGATGAGCTGGTGAGTAATGCGGAGCGGGTGGCCCATGCATTGGGGCAGACTGATATTGGCTTCAAAGCGTTAAAGGAAGGCAGGTTAGCAGCCCACGGTTACGTCAGTAATGGTGAAGACTGGGAGCGTATCAAGGTCAATATTATGGACGATGTTAATGGTATTCAGGCCATTGAGGATGATGGTATCCAGACTTTGTTAAAACGTAAGCAGGCATTGGAGCAGTTCATCGAGAAAAAAGGCCTTTCCAGCCGCATTCGGGTTACTATAGAAAATAATCGCATTAAAGTAGACGGCGAGTTAACACAAAGTGAGCTTAACAGATGGAGTGATCTCTATCTGGAGTTTCAGGAGCTGCATGGAAGAGGTCCTGCAATAGTAGAAAACTTATATGACGCTAAAGACCGGATCAAACTGGTAATCAGAAGTGTAAGTGTGGGTGATACCCCGTTTCTGGTTTCCAAAGATGGTAAAAAGTATATGGAAGGTTCGAACCTGGGAAGTAATTACTTCATCAAGCGAATCACCTCAGACCATGTGCTTCTTTCAAATGACGGTGTGGAAATACCGATATATTACGGTGTAGAGGATAAATAAAAAAATGGTGTTACAACTAGAGCAAAACCTCAAAAATGATGTTTCAGGTATTTATAAAAATGAAGTCCTTGAAAAATTCAGTCAGGCAGCTTCTGAAGTCAGATTTGAGTTGAATCAGGGTGTCGAGCCGGATCAATATGACAAACTCAACCGTTTATTGAAAGCGCTCGAAGCGAGTACAGAGGTGGTAGAACAGGTTTGGGCGCAAAAGTAACTGTGTTCAGATTTGGCATGGAACGCGATGCCACTTTACGAAAATAGAAGCTCCCTGCGTTTGGTGAGTGTCACCGGGAAGTTTCAATTAATTCTAAATAATTAGGAGATATACTATGGCAGCAGGTGCAGATGCAGGTGCGGCAGGTGGCGGTGCTAGCGCAGCATTCGGTAACTTGATCAACGACGTTGTGGCAGCACAGCAGGAAGGCCTTCAGCTACAACAGGGTCTGAATGATGCTAAGCGTGAGTTTGATGCTAAGAGTGCAGGCCTGGAAATGGAAAATGCCATTTCTGGTAAGATCTCGAACATCGTTTCACAGATGTCTCAGCAGATCCGGTAATTAGCTAATTACTGTATTGCCCTGTCTGCCCTTTGGGTGGGCAGGGTTTTGACAAACATAAGCATGAAGAAAAAATAATGAACGTGACGACTGAATTATTACAATTATTATCTGAAGTTGGTTACATGGCTTGTTTTCGGGGGGATAGTGAGCGCTCTCAGGTTATTATGGATGGCGTGGATGCTGTGGGCGAAGAACAGGCACCTATTAAAATGGGCTTGGCTATAGCAAAAATTTATGCGGGTGATCTTGATAATGCAGTGTCTATTTTACGCGATGACGTATTGGCAAAAGAACCTGAGCATATGAGTGCAAAATGTTTCCTTGGTATCGCGCTTAATCTTAAAGGTGACCAGGATCAGGCCAGCACTTTGTTTGAAGAAGTTGCTTTAAAAGGTAGTCCCGACGAACAAAGTATTGCCAATGTATACCTCGCAAATTAACTGAAGAGAGGTTCAATATGATTGAGACGAGTTTAGTCGCCGGTCAATTGGCAGAAGGGGCAACGCAGCAACAGTCGTTGCCATCAGCGCAACAGAAAGATGTGAGTCGGTTTCAGGACTTAATGACCGGAAACGGTGTGCAGAGTGATACTTCAATTCAGCCACAGTCGGTCGATTCGTCATCTGTTCTGCAGATAACGGAACCCGGTAAGGCTGCTGAGGAAGGTGGCTTGGTTGATAGTTTGATTAACCAGGCAACGAAAATTGACAGCACTTACCATTCGCTCATTGAACAAATGGCTAATCGTCCAAGTATTGATGACTACTTTTCTCCACGTTCCAGTACGACTGATACTAATGAAATGATGACCTATCCTAATGTGCCTGTGAACATGGATGGTGAGACAGCTGCAGGGTCTAACATGGATTCGATGCTGGATAGTATGAGAGAGAATAGTCAGGCTTCACTGGCATACCAAAGTGATATGAATAACTGGGCAATGAGTTTCCGTATGTGGTCAGCTGGTGTTGAAGTAGTGTCTGCTGCTGCCAGCAAAGTATCTCAGGGTTTCCAGACATTGTTCAGAGCGAGTGGTTAACGATTCATCGCACTGAGGGAAATACAATATGGCTATAACAATAAATAAAAAGCTGTTCATAGCACCATTATTGGTGCTTACATTATCGATTAGCGCCTGTAAGACAGAGCTTTATAGCGGTCTGGTAGAGGGTGACGCAAATAATATGCTGGCTATTATGCTGGACAGTGGCATTGATGCGGAGAAAATCGCTAATAAAAAAGAAGGCACTTATGCACTCAGTATCGATGAGTCTAAAATTCCTTTAGCTGTGCGGTTGCTGAAAGAGCACGGTTATCCCCGCGAAAAAATAACGACTATGAACGAGATGTTCCAGAAGGATGGGTTGATATCCTCTCCTCTGGAGGAAAGAGTGCGATTTATTTATGCGCTCTCACAAAGCGTTCAGGAAACCCTGATGCAAATTGATGGGGTGTTGATTGCCAGAGTGCACATAGTTTTGCCGGAAAATAATCCTGCTATTCAGGAAAGTAAACAACCATCATCTGCTTCCGTATTCATTAAGTATCACCCGGCCTACGACCTGGAAAGCATGAAATCAGAAATTAAACTCATCGTTGAGAAGAGTATTGAGGGCCTTAGCTACGATAAGGTTTCGGTGGTGATGGTACCTGCACAATTAAAAGGTTAACTGGTATGAATGCGGCTTCTGGTTCAATTCGTTTGATGCAACAGGAAGATCTGGCAGCGGTATATGAGGTATATCTGTTGGCTCACCTGGATGAGTATTCCGGTGAGACAACAACTTTTGCCCCCCAGGGCATTAGTGAAAGCCCCGTTTTGTCTCAATTGTTTGAACAGTGTGATGTCTTTGTTTATGACGATGGGACGGTTAAGGGGTTTGTTGGTAACCGAAATGAGAGGATCAGTTGGTTATACGTTCACCCTGATTACCGTGGCCAGAAAATCGGGCGTCAATTAATTGATTTCATGCTGGAGAGATTGGGTGGGCAAGCTGCCATCTCTGTGATCAAAAGTAACAAACTTGCCTTGAGTTTGTACAGCAAGCGTGGTTTTAAGGTGTTTGGAGATTTCACTTTTGCCTACCAGGATGTGCCCGTTGAAGTATATAGCATGCGGTTGGGGCCACCGGCATCATAATAAGTTGATTAGTAAGGCTGCTGGCTGCCTTTCTCCGCAGTGCGGAATAATTTGAGTTGCCACATATATTGTTCCGGGTGCTTTTTTACCAGCTGTTCAAAACCCTGATTCATCAGGCTGGCATCCTTAGCGTGGTCATGTTGACCAAAGTTTTCCAGAGCTTCACCAATCTCGATACAGTATTTCCCTTGTTCAGGATCGAAAAAAGCTAATACCGGTAGGCATACAGCTTTACTCATTTTGGCAATACGTGCCGGTGTTGTCAGAGTAGCTTTTGGGGTGTTAAAAAATGGTGCAAAAGTAGAGTGCTTTGGGCCGTGGTCTTCATCAGGGAGAAAAAACAACATCCGCCCCGGTTCCAGTGAACGAACCAGTTTTATCATGCCTTCTTCACGGGAAATAACAAACTCAACATCTTTCAGCCGGCTACCAGCGATCATCCAGTCCAGGACAGCATTCTTGAAAGGTTTGTAGGAGCCATATGTTGAGTAATGCTGGCCAATGGTGAGAGGGGCAAACTCCAGCCAAACAGAATGCCCCAATAGTAAAACAATGTTTTGTCCTTCTTTCAGGGATTCATCAATTCTATTCTGGTTGTTGATGATAGTTTGCTGGTATAGCCATTTTCTTGAGCGGAAAAATAGTACGCTGTAATCTAACAACGCACAGGCATATTCTTGTAAGGCGCGCTGTGCCAGCTGGTCACGCTCACCAATGCTCAGTTTAGGGAAACAAAGCTGTAGGTTAGTGAGCACAATTTTCCGGCGTTTATTGTTCTTATTATAGATTAGCCTGCCTATCCCCTGACCAAGCCAGCGTCTCAGTTGCCAGGGCAGCCATGCAACAGGGAATAACACCAATAATCCAAGCCAGGTAGGCCAATAGCGAGGGTGTAACAGAACCAGACGAAAATTAGCAACGGATAATGAGGATTTCACAATAGATTACAGCTTTATGTTACTCGCCGGTTTCCTGGGCGTTGCAATCGATATTGGCATCAGCCATGCGCTGCTCAAACCATTGGGCGGCTTCTGATACCGGTTGTTGTTTTCCTTTTAAACCAAAGTCAATTTGCATACTAACCGTTGTACTGGGCAGGCTGGATAAACCTACTGCAGGAAATGTTTTGAGTAGTTCTTCCATCATCGGTATCAGGTCACTTTCACGAACACCACGTAAAATCCACCGTTGTTCAACATTCGGTTCCGGGTCAAAGAGGTGGGAATAATAAGTATCAAGACTCCATTCAATCATAGGCCAGGACATTTTGGGAAAGCCAGGTACAAAATGGTGATGATGTAGTTTATACCCCGCAATATTATTAACCGGGTTTGGAATCAGTGTTGCTCCATCCGGTAATTCTGCCATACGGATACGTTGTGGATAAGCCTCCGCGCCAAAGTGATTTTCCAGTATTGCAACCAGCTGTGGGTGGCGCAGTAGCTTGACACCTGCAGCTTCCGCAGAACATTGCCGCGTCAGGTCATCGGGAGTCGCACCGATGCCGCCAAAGCTGAATACTATGTCTTTCGTCGCCATGGTTTCACGGAGAGTTTTTATTAGTAACGGGTACTCATCACCAATCATTCGCACCCAGGCCAAAGGCAAGCCACGTTGTTGCAATAGTTCGATGCATTTGCTCATGTGCTTGTCTTGTCGGGAGCCGTTAAGTAATTCGTCTCCGATCAATATTAAACCGACTTTGGCATTCGCTGTCATTGTTTAGCTCCGGCCTTACGGGCTTCTGACTGACTGATTTCTGCATTTTTCTGACTGGCTTGTGTACTCCAGTCTTTTGCTGTTTCGGGCCAGCCCTGAGTGTGTTGTTGGATGATATCTGCTAATGCTTGTATATGGTGTGAATCATTGTTCAACGCCGGGATATAGTGATACTTTTCGCCGCCTGCTTCCATGAAATATTCGCGGTTTTCTTCCTGAATTTCTTCCAGTGTTTCCAGGCAATCTGCCGAAAAACCGGGGCAAATAATATCAATATTCTTTATGCCTTCAGCGGGTAAAGCCTGCAATGTCTTATCCGTATAGGGTTGCAGCCATTCTGCTTTTCCAAAGCGGGACTGAAAGGTAACGCGGTATTCATCTTCTTTCAGGTCAAGGGCGCGACCCAGCAAGCGCGCAGTCTTCATGCATTCGCAGAAGTAGGGGTCACCAAGATTGAGATTCCGCTTAGGGATACCGTGGAACGACATAATCAGCAATTCACCACGTTGTTGTGTTTTCCAATGTGTACGTACACTTTCAGCTAACGCAGTAATATAACCGGGATGATCATGATAATGGTTGATTTGGCGTAATTCCGGCGCCCATCGCCATTGCTGCAGCTCGCTGTAAACGGCGTCAAAACTGGTTGCTGTTGTGGCTGCACAGTATTGTGGGTATAGCGGAAAAACGAGGAGTCGTTGCACACCATCCTGTTTCATTTTGCGCAAAGTGGCCGGAATAGAAGGGTTTCCATAGCGCATGGCAAGTTCCACGTTCACCGGCCCATTGAAACGAATTTCCATTTCTTTCTGTAACGCCTGCTGCTGCTGTTTGGCTATCGCCAGTAGAGGAGAGCCGTCTTCACGCCAGACTGACGCGTATTTTTTTGCGCTCTCTGCGGGGCGTTTATTTAGAATAATGCCGTATAAAATCGGGTACCAGACAATACGTGGTATCTCGACGACCCGTGAATCGGAAAGAAATTCGCGTAGATAACGTCGCAATGAGCGGGCATCAGGAGCATCCGGTGTTCCAAGGTTAATAAGTAGCACGCCGGTGCTTGCAGATTTGCCATGAAAGTAGTCTTTTTCGTTACGGAAACGGCTCATGAAATCTTCTCTGATGGAATTGCGGCTAGAATAAACGCAGAGACCAGATAAATAAACAAGGGCTATTGTTTGTGCGGTAAATTTTTTCTGATAATCACTGTTTTTTCTTAAAGTGTGGCGCTGGTGAGAAAATCGTGCGCCCGTGAACGATATTCCCGCCGGAATAAAACCAAAACTACCCATACCGTGGCGAGCATGAATGCCCAAGCGTGGATATACCAGCTAAATGCGGCCAGAGCAAAATAATAAGCACGAATACCATCGTTATAATGTTTTGCACCCAGGCTGCTGAGACGAGCCATGCGCAGGGCGTCAGTGTGTACTTCCGGCGTGTCCGTTTTATCCGGTTCCGGGATAGAGGCCATGACAACAGCACTGATGGTGTGTTGTTTGATTGACCAGCCAAACTTAAAAAACGCAAAGATAAAGATAGCCAGCAGTGTTCCGGCTTTTAATAACCAGCTGACGGGAGTCATGGTTTGCAGAAATGGCAGGCGGGAGAAAACCGTAACACCTTGTTCAACAGCACCCAGCATGGCAAATAAACCAGCAAGAATCAGAATCGTGGTGGAGGCAAAAAAGGTCACATTGCGGATTAATGCGTTAATTGCCTGAATATCGACCATTCGATTGTCGCGGGCCAGCATGCTGAGTGCCCATTTTTCCCGCCAGCGTTCAACATCTCTGGATAGTCCCGGTTTCAGCTGCTCCAGGCGTGCATAAGCGATCCAGCAGCCTAAAAACCATAACAGGGCCAGAATATCCAGTGAGTAAGGTATCAGTGATTGCATGGTGTCGATGATAACATTTGAGCGGAAGTAGTTTCTTGTCGGAGCTAAGGGCTTCTATAATAAGCATTCTTACAGTTATTTGAGCGGATTATGAGCCTGCCTGATCTTGGGGTACTGACCGACGCAATCCGGAAGATTGCAAAAGAAGAAATTGCACCGCGCTTCGAAAAAGTGGGTTTTGAAGTAAAAAGTGACGGTAGTTTGCTGACTGAGGCTGATCTGGCAACTAACCGGCGTATTCAACGATTTCTGCAGGAAAACTGGCCGGATATTGCATTCCTCAGTGAAGAAATGACATTGGAAGAACAGGAAGAAATGCTCACTCAATCCGGTTCTATGTGGTGTCTTGATCCGCTGGATGGCACCAGCAATTTTGCGGCTGGTTTTCCCTTGTTTGCGGTGTCACTGGCTTTATTCCGACAGGGTGAAGTGGTGTTGGCACTTACCTATGATCCGGTGCGTGACGAGGCATTTACAGCGCAGAAGGGGCAGGGGGCCTGGCTAAATGGTAAGCCGTTAAGATGCCAGCCCAGCGATTTTCCACTCAGGAAAGCGGTGGCTATGGTCGATTTGAAACGTATGCAGCCTGAGATTCGCCAGTCACTGGTTAATCATGCACCTTATGGCTCACAGCGAAATATCGGTACCATTGCACTGGAATGGGCATGGATGACCGCGAACCGGGGCCAGCTTTATTTACACGGCTCGATGAAACTCTGGGATTATGCGGCGGGTTCCTTGTTGCTGTCAGAAGCGGGTGGCTATGCCTGTACTTTGGAAGGGGAGTCTGTGTTTCGACTGTCGATGCAAACACGTTCGGCGGTTGCGTCACCGGATAAACGTTTATTTGAAGAGTGGTTCGCTTATTTGCAGGATTTGTCAGCTGCTAACGCTGAGGCTGAAAATTCACCCAGTCCGGTAGTATAAGTGAGGCATTCTTCATTTCAGCATGAATGATTTTGTAATCAGGCACAAACTGCCTGACTAATGCCCAAAAGCGTCGGGAATGATTCATTTCCACAGTGTGGCAGAGCTCATGAATTACTGTATAGCGCGCCCAGTGTTCTGGCATTAGTGCCAGTTTGTAATTCAGATTGATATTTTTTTTGCCGGAGCAACTACCCCAACGGGTGCGTTGGGCTTTTACGCGATAGTCACTGTATTGCAGGCCAGTATGCTCCGACATTTCTTCCAGAAGTTTGCCCAACGGTATGCGAGCATATTGCTGTAGCCATTTTTGCAGCACGTGTATACAGAACTCAGTGTCATCCGTCATCCCGCTTAATGTCAGTGTATCCCGCCTATCATAATCGGTAATGATTTCGCGTCTGCTGTCGGGTTGGTATTGAATGCTCAGGGTTTGTTTCAGCAGGGGGATTTCAATCTGCTCCGGGCGCTGCAAAGGCTGGTTTTTGCTATTGTGCTGATTGCGTTCGTTAAGTTTATCGAGGTTAGTGCTGATCCATTCCAGCTTGCTTTGTATCCAGTGGTTTATTTCACCATTAGGAACACCAACAGGTTGTGTAACCACTAAGCCCTTGTCGCCGGAAAAAGTCAGGCGCATGTATTTAGCGCGTTTGGATAAGCGTATCTGATAGTCCAGTTGCCGACCATCGGGCAGTTGCAAAGTGGCAGTTTTCATTTCAACAACGTAGCAAATACGTCATGACTGGGCAATAAAGCGTGTTCTTTTCTTAATTGCCTAACCGGTTCGGGTTACAATGCGCGGCTTAGCAGCATGGCAAAGGCGTTTCTGTGGTATGGATTGCTCGTATAACTGCTTTTTCCATGTGTACTCATTGCAATTTTTTTAAGTAAAACGGACATTATGAATATTCGCGCTTCACTTGATAACCGTATTACGGCTGCTTTACTGGCTGCCGGTGCTCCAGGCCATGTTACTGCGATTGTTAAGCCTTCGGCGCGACCTGAGTTTGGTGAGTATCAGGCAAATGGTGTCATGGCGGCAGCCAAACAGTTGAAAATGAATCCGCGTGAACTGGCGGCTAAGGTGTTAGAGCAGCTGGATTTATCGGATCTGGCTGAAAAAGTCGAAATCGCCGGGCCGGGTTTTCTGAATATCCATCTGAAAAATGGGTGGTTGGCGGATTCTTGTCAGCAGGCACTGCATGATGAGCGCTTGACTGTTGCAGAGAGTAAACCGCGACAAACCGTCGTTGTGGATTATTCTGCGCCTAATCTGGCGAAGGAAATGCACGTTGGACATTTGCGTTCCACCATTATCGGCGATGCCATTGTGCGTGTGCTGGAATTCCAGGGCCATAACGTTGTCCGTCAAAACCATGTGGGAGACTGGGGTACGCAGTTTGGTATGCTGCTGGCGCATATGGCCGACCTGAAGGCGCAGGGCGGGGAGATTTCCATGCAGTTAGCTGATCTGGAGTCCTTCTATCGCGAGGCGAAGAAACGCTTTGATGATGAGGCGGATTTTGCAGACCGGGCGCGTGAGTATGTAGTGAAATTGCAGGGTGGTGATACCGAATGTCTGGCGCTGTGGCAGCAATTTATTGATATTTCGCTACATCATTGTCAACAGGCATATGACAAGCTTGGTGTATCCCTGACGCGTGACGATGTCATGCCGGAAAGCGCTTATAACGATGATCTGGAAAATGTCATTAGTGATTTACAGACACAGGGCTTGCTGACCGAAGATAAGGGTGCGCAGTGTGTCTTTATGGATGAATTTAAGAATAAAGACGACAGCATTACGCCAATTATTCTCCAGAAGTCCGGTGGTGGTTACCTGTATGCGACTACAGATATGGCAGCGCTGCGGCATCGTAATAATGTGCTGAAGGCCAATCGTGTTCTGTATTTTGTCGATGTACGCCAAAGCCTGCATTTCCGTCAGGTATTCACCCTGGGCCGCAAAGCAGGTTTTATTGATGAGGCGGCGTCGTATGAGCACATGGCTTTTGGCAATATGCTGGGCGAAGATGGCAAGCCGTTTAAGACGCGTGCCGGTGGCACCGTAAAGCTGGCGGATTTGCTGGATGAAGCAGTAGAGCGGGCATTTGTGCTGGTCTCAGAGAAGAATCCTGATCTGGATGAAGCGGAACGGCGTGAGATTGCGGGCAAGGTGGGAATTGGCGCAATTAAGTATGCTGATCTTTCAAAGAACCGCACGTCAGATTACATTTTTAGCTGGGATAATATGCTCAGTTTTGAAGGTAATACTGCTCCCTATCTGCAGTATGCCTATGCGCGTATTCAAAGTATTTTCCGCAAGGCGGATTATACGGGCGGTGATCAGGCTGAAATCCAGCTAACTGAAGCAGCAGAACGCGCGTTGGCGGTGAAGCTGCTGCAGTTCGCTGAGGTCATTGATAGCACCGCGCAGGATGGTATGCCAAATCAGTTGTGCAACTTCCTGTATGAATTGGCGGGTAACTTTATGAGTTTCTATGAGGCCTGTCCGATCTTAAAAGATGGGGTGGAGCCTGCGGTGCGGGACAGCCGTTTGCAGTTGGCTGATCTAACCGCGCAGACCTTGAAAACCGGATTAGATTTGCTGGGTATTGAGGTACTGGAGCGTATGTAGTCGCCGGAAATTTCCGGATGCATCTGTTTCCCGGCTAGTGCCGTACTTGTAAGCAATAGCTTACAGAAGGAGTAGTTGAGATGCAGCTGAGGCGTTTGAGAACCGTTTTTTTCTACAGTTTGGTGTGGTTGTTTTCAGGGGTGTTTTCCATGAGTGTGGCGAGTGAGGAAGAAGTAGCAAAGATCCTGCAAATGGAGACTGCGCCTGAGGGTGTGGTGTTTGAAGTCGTGGCGGGCGATGAGTCTTACCTGAAAACGGCGTTGGATAAATTTGAAATTTATCAGCAACAATTGAAAGAAAAGTTTCCTGATATCGGCTTGTCGATTGTGAGTCATGGCAGCGAGCAATTCGCACTGACCACGGCAAATCAGGAAAAACATGCGGATGCACATAGCTTAGTGAAGCGGATCATTAAAACTGACGTGCCGGTCGCGGTTTGTGGTGGTCATGCGAAATGGCGCGGGCTGAGTGATGAAGATTTTCCGGACTATGTGGAAGTACCTGCGTCCGGGCCAGCGAAGATTCGTGATTATCAGGAATTGGGGTACTTGTTGGTGATTCTTTGAAGTAAAGTGCCAATGTCTCCCCCCTTCCCCAACCCCTTCCCCCGCAAGGGGGGCAGGGGCTAAAGACCTTACTTAATGATACCTTCTTCAAAGTGAGAGATCCTTCGACTACCAATGACCCCTAATCAGCAAACTGCTACCATACCCGCTAAGCAGTTTTCACAATTCAGGGTGTCCCAATTACATGAATTCCACCATCCGTCAGGACGAAATCAATAAAGCGCTATGGGCAGCCTGCGATACCTTTCGCGGCACGATTAGTGCGGATACCTATAAAGATTTCATCCTCACCATGTT
>JBMZDK010000062.1:0-17570 GCA_049614265.1 Thiolinea sp. | reverse complement strand
CTGTTTAGTCTAATCATATTCCGCAGAAAACACCGCCCTTACGCATCTGCTAAAATTGCTGCTATGACCGATATTTCACTACTGGCCGTCGTTGAGGTCGACAAAAGCGAGCGCGTTCTGTGCCGCGCACCCAAATGCGGGCGCTCCGTTTACAAACGCATCCATGTAATCAAAGTCGATAATGACATCACCGTCCTCGGCTCAGAATGTTTCAAAAAACTATACGGCCTCAAAACAGCAGACAACCCTCACTATGGAGACTCAAAAGGCAGAGTACTTACGCCCGAAGAACGCCAGCTGCTGATTGAAAATACCGAAAAACTAATACAGCACTTTGAAGATGAAACTCAACAGGCCACTCCCCCTAAAACTCCTAAAACAAAACCACCGCCACCCACGAAGGAAGACATAGCAAAATATTGGGAACAACGCGACGCAGCGCGAGAAGCATGGCTGTTAGACAGGGAAATGGCACGGCAAACACATAAAATCGATCAACAGTTACTGCGCTGGGGCGTTCCTCAACCTCAGCCTGTGATAAACGAATGGGCAAACTGGGGTGAGGCCGATTGGGATACATGGGCACAACAGCGAATGGCAGGCAAAGCATCATGGATTGATACACCAGAAGCGGCAGCAGCCTGGAGAAAGCTAATAAGCACTCCCAAGTAATTCTTTCACAGAGACTTCGCGTTCAACCTTTTGAGCCTGTACACCTGACTGTATAATTATCAGCACTTTCTGGACAGAGCAGCTGATTATTACCCACCAGCCAAATATTGCTCAGCAGGACGCACCACAGCATCTTCAATATTAGCCAGCAATGACGCCGTATCCTGATAACGGTAAACCGGTAAAAAATTTACATTTCTCCGATTCTGAAAGTGGTCAATCATTCCCGGTAAAGCATCATACTCCGCCAAAATCGGCTGCACCGGAACCGAGGGCAAATTTGGCACAATAGCCTGTAATTCCTGCAATACAGACTTGGCCTCAGTTAAATCAGCAATAACAAAGCGGGCAATATGAGCAAGTGTAGAAATGGTTTCTAACGTATCACGCGTACTGGGCTTATCAAAGTCAAAGATAAGGGGTACAAAATCACGCTGTCGCATTTCTTTCCGGATAGCATCCAAAACGGCTTTACGCTCTGTCGTAAAACGCCCCAAAATAAGCACAACTTTAGAATTGATAGTATCGAGTGCATCACGCAGCTTACGACCATTGATTAGCAGATGAATAAACTGAGCTACCTCAAGATTATCAACAGTAATCGTTGGCTGCTCCTGGCGTGAAATCAGAATATCTTCCTGTTTGATACCATCCAGCGCAGTGTCCCAGGTTGAAATGCCATAAGCCCAGGCTTCAGAAATATCGGCACCATGCAGGTTAGCACCAACTAAATTCACTTCCCGCAAATCCGTCTGCTGCATATTAGCTGAAGTCAGTGTTGCACCACGTAATACAGAGCGCCGCAGGATAGCCCGTCTCAAATCGGCTTCAATAAATTCAACACCGCGCAGATAAGCCTTATAGAAGTTCGTGTCACATGCCACGACCTTTGTCATATCGGCACTTCTGGCGTAAACAGACTCCAGTTTCGCCCCTGAAAGCTGTGCTTTCTGTAATCGGGCTTTTTTCAAATTAGCTTTACTGAGATCAGCATGACGCAAATCTGCTGATATTAAATTGGCACCACGCAAATCCGCTTCGCGAAGAATTGTATGGTTTAGATTACTACGGCGTAAATCGGCATTAACAAAATCAACACCACTTAAATCCATAGCGCTCAGATCAATATCAGCCAATCGGGGACGTATCTCAGGATTATCGTCCCGCCATTGATTCCAGTACCCGACTCCTTGCCGGAGGATGGAGATAAATTGTATAGGGCTATTAATGTTATTCATCTAACAAATATAGCCCAAATACAGTCATCTCATTGTCGGAAAATTTCACCACAGGCCAGGCTGCGCTTCACATTGTCCGGATTAGTTCAAACCCTCAGCGATAAGCTTCAATCGGTGCGCAGGAACATACCAGGTTCCGGTCACCATACACATTATCCACCCGATTCACTGTCGGCCAGTATTTACCTACCGCGCTAACCCCTTGAGGCAGCACAGCTTCCTGCTGTGAATAAGGTCGTTCCCACCCACTGGTTAAATCAGCCAGTGTATGGGGTGCATTAACCAATGGATTATTATCATCCGGCCATTCGCCACTTTGAACTTTGCTGATTTCAGCCCGAATCGCCATCATCGCCTGACAAAAACGATCCAGTTCAGCTTTTGACTCTGACTCAGTCGGCTCAATCATCAGCGTACCCGCAACCGGGAACGACATGGTCGGCGCATGGAAACCGTAATCCATCAAACGCTTGGCAATATCTTCATCCGTTACCCCTGACTCTGCTTTCAGAGGACGAATATCAATAATACACTCGTGAGCCACCCTGCCCTTACTGCCGCGATACAATACCGGATAATGGCCTTCCAGCTGCTGCGCAATATAATTTGCATTTAAAATCGCCAACTCCGTTGCCTGCTGTAAACCATCCGCTCCCATCATGCGCATATACATCCATGAAATCGGCAGGATAGCTGAGCTGCCAAAAGGTGCCGCGGAAACCGCCCCGTTGCCCTCCGGTACACCCGCTACCGGATTGATAACATGACTGGCGACAAAAGGTGCCAGGTGAGCTTTGACTCCAATCGGCCCCATGCCCGGCCCGCCACCACCATGTGGAATACAGAAGGTTTTATGCAGATTCAGATGGGATACATCTGAGCCAAACTGCCCCGGTTTTGATAATCCCACCTGTGCATTCATATTGGCGCCATCCATGTATACCTGGCCACCATGCTGATGCACGAGATCACAAATCTCGACTATCGCTTCCTCAAACACCCCGTGCGTCGAAGGATAAGTCACCATCAGACAGGAAAGGTTGTCGCTGTGTTTTTCAACTTTGGCGCGCAAATCATCCACATTAACATTGCCCTGATCATCACACTCAACGATCACCACCTTCAGATTCGCCATAACCGCAGACGCCGGATTTGTACCGTGCGCCGAACTTGGGATCAGGCAAATATTACGGTGCTCCTGACCGATACTGGCCTGATACCCCCGAATTGCTAACAGCCCTGCATACTCACCCTGAGCACCCGAGTTTGGCTGCATCGACAGCGCATCATACCCCGTTACCTCAACCAGCCAGTCTGATAACTGCTGAATCATCGTACGGTAACCCACAGTCTGGTCGTCCGGGGCAAAAGGATGAATATTGGCAAACTCCGGCCAGCTCACCGGCAGCATCTCACTGGTCGCATTCAGCTTCATTGTGCAGGAACCCAGTGGAATCATGCCGTGTGTCAGTGAAAAATCTTTATTCTCTAATTTTTTCAGATAGCGCAGCATTTCTGTTTCTGAACGATGCGAATTAAATACTTCATGTGTCAGAAAATCGCTGCTACGTTGCTGAGCTGTTGGAATGCCGCTGAATCCCTCTGCAGCAATTTCCTGATCCAGCACCGCAACCTCAAGGCCATGATCCGCCCCCAACAACACATCAAACAGCACTGCTACATCAGCCGCCGTTTTACACTCGTCCATACTAATCGCCAGGCTATCATCACCAACACGACGTAAATTTAAACCAGCGTCCAGCGCACGTTGATAAATCACTCCCTGCTGATCTGCAACCTGCAGAGTCAGCGTATCAAACCAACTGTCATTGACCTGCTGTATGCCTGCCTGCTGTAGACCACGGGCTAAAATACTGGTTAAACGCTCAACCCGCCCGGCAATTTTCTTCAGGCCATCAGCACCATGATACACCGCATAAAACCCGGCCATATTCGCGAGCAAGGCCTGTGCAGTACAAATGTTTGAAGTCGCTTTATCACGGCGGATATGCTGCTCCCGCGTCTGCATCGCCATGCGCAACGCCATTTCACCCCGACTATCAACCGACACACCAATCACCCGTCCGGGCATGGTGCGCTTAAATTTATCGCGGGTGGCAAAAAATGCTGCATGTGGGCCACCATAACCCATCGGTACACCAAAACGCTGTGCAGAACCCAGCACAACATCAGCACCCAGTTCACCCGGTGATTGTAATAAGGTCAGGCTTAATAAGTCTGCCGCAACACATACCAGAGCCTTCTGCGCATGCGCCTGCAGAATAATACTCTCGATATCACGAACCGCCCCGTCCGTTCCCGGATATTGCAGTAACACACCGAACACTTCGTGGTCAGCCAGCTCAGTCTCCGGATTGCCAACGATCAGCTCAAAACCGTAATACTCAGCCCGCGTCTGCATCACATCCAGTGTCTGCGGATAGACATCATCAGCAACAAAGAACTTGTCCGTCTTTAATCGGTTTGAACGCCGACATAACGCCATCGCTTCTGCGGCTGCCGTCGCCTCATCAAGCAGCGAAGCATTCGCCAGCTCCATACCGGTTAAATCCATTATCATCTGCTGAAAGTTGAGCAAACCTTCAAGACGTCCCTGAGAAATCTCCGGCTGATAGGGTGTGTAAGCGGTATACCAGCCAGGATTTTCCAGAACATTCCGTAAAATCACCGGCGGAACGATGGTGTCGTAATACCCCATGCCAATATAGGATTTATTGACGGTATTCTGCTGCGCCAGTGCCTGCAGCTCATTTAATGCAGCCCGTTCACTGGTGGCAGGTGCTAAGGATAGTGGTTCCTTGCTGCGAATATTTTCCGGTACTGTTTCATCAATCAGCGTATTCAGAGAATCCAGCCCCAGCGCACCCAGCATTGACTGCTGTTCTGCCTGATCCGGGCCAATGTGACGACGAATGAAGTCATCGCTTTGTTCAAACGTTGCTAAAGTATTCATGATTTTGTCCGTAATATTTTTACCTGCACCACTGCCAGCAAGTAATTAGCTCCAGTGGCGGGGCTTGCCCGGCCGGGAAGCCGGGCATTTTGAGAGCGTAAAGCTCGTGTGCCGTGTCGTCAGGAATGCATTTTACAGCATCCCTGACGTAAAACTGCTTATCAGCCAGTCAGGCGCATTGTATTCAGGCTTCTTCAATGCCATCAGCATAAGCTTCAGCATCCAGTAACCCGGCCATCATATCCATATCCTCAACTTCCAGCGTAAACAACCAGCCGTCGCCATATGGGTCAGAATTCACCAGCTCCGGTGCATCAATCACGGCTTCATTAACCTCAACCACCTTACCCGACAATGGTGCATAAGCATCTGATGCAGCTTTCACCGACTCCAGTACCACAATGCCATCACCGGCACCAAACTCAGCATCAACATCCGGTAATTCAACAAACACCAGATCGCCTAACAGCTCCTGTGCATGATCGGTAATGCCAACCGTTACTGTGCCATCTTCATTGTCCCTTACCCATTCATGGGATGCGGCATATTTTAATTCAGCGGGAAGATTACTCATGTTTCAACTCCAAAAATTCTTATTCCAGTCAATTCCTGTGTATGCTTGCCGGGTATTCCCCCGCATACACGTTATCAATGCATTACACTTCAATTTGCGGTTTACCGTTACGGACAAAGTTCGGCTTTACCACTTTAGCGGGCAATAGTTTGCCACGAACTTCTACCTCACAGCTATCCCCACATGCAGCCGGAACTCTGGCCATTGCAATTGCCACCCCTAAAGACGGCGAAAAAGTACCACTGGTAATCTCGCCTTCGCCTCCTTCACAGACCACTTTCATATGGCTGCGCAATACACCTTTGCCTTCCAGAACCAGGCCAACAAATTTCTGCGACACTCCCACTGCTTTTTCAGCTTCCAAAGCTGCACGGCCATTAAAAGCACGTTCTGTCGGCTCCCAGGCAATTGTCCAGCCTAAACCAGACACCAGAGGCGAAGTACTTTCATTCATATCTGTTCCATACAGATTCATCCCGGCTTCCAGACGCAAAGTATCGCGTGCCCCTAGCCCGATTGGTGCAATATCAGCTGCTAAAAACTGTTGCCATGCACCCGAAACCTGATCATGCGGAATCATAATTTCAAAACCGTCTTCGCCGGTGTAGCCTGTTCGGGCAATAAACCAGTCCCCCACCACTGCTCCGGCAAAAGGCTTTATTGCACCCGCTACCGCAGCCTGATCCTCCGGTAATAGCGCAATCACCTTTTCTCTTGCCGTAGGCCCCTGCACAGCTAACATCGATAAATCATCACGTTCAGTCAGCCCGGCCGTAAACCCGGTCAATTGCTGATTCATCCAGGCCAGGTCGTTTTCCCGGGTCGCCGCATTGACGACAATGCGGTAAAAATCATCTGCGAGGTAGTACACAATCAGGTCATCAATCACCCCACCATTCTCATTCAGCATACAGCTGTACAGCGCTTTTCCGGGCACCGTCAGTTTGGCAACATCATTGGCGAGTAATTTCTGCAGATAAGCTTTGGCATCCGAGCCATTAAGATCCAGCACAACCATATGTGATACATCAAACATTCCGGCATCACTACGTACCTGTTTGTGCTCACTGATCTGAGAACCATAGTTAATAGGCATCTCCCAACCGGCAAAATCGACCATTTTGCCGCCTGCAGCGAGATGTTCAGAATAAAGAGCGGTGCGTTGCATATTTTTCTCCCGGCCATAAAAAAGGGGCGGCAAACCAATGTGATTTGCCGCCCCTCTGTCCGTCTTACCTGAGAGATTCCCTGCTGTAAAATCAGCAGGTTACTACCCTTCGGTGGATGGCCTGGCCATCGCTCTCCAGAGTCAACCGTACTTACAGTCCTTTTGCCTGAGCGTTTACGGGCGTAATGCGCCTTCGGCGGTTTCAGCTGTAAGCTTAAAACGCTTACAATGAAACACTCTCCTGTGAGTACCTGCCGTAAAAATAAGCGTGCCAAGCCGACACATAATTACTTCACGACCGTTAATGCGGAAAAACTATAACTAAATTTTTCCACTGAAGCCAGAAAAATCTATCTCTTTAGGGTTATCCAATATTGCATAGTCTGCCATTTGCCCGCCAGAATACGCTGATCACTGCCACGTTGCTGATGCCAATGCCAACTCAGGAAAGCAAAACAGCTGCAAAACCACTTCATATCGTGCAATGCTATTCCGGGTACAAATTGCTGAGCCTGAGTAACCTCCCAGTCATGCTCAACAATTAAACCGGCGAAGTCCCACTCACGAACCTGCATACCCGCGAAATCCCAGTCGATTAGCCACCAACGCTGGCCATCATGTAACAAATTACCCGGATTCAGGTCACCATGCACTGGTGACAGGGGATATTGAAAATAACCTCGCTGTACCCCCTGTTCGATAAGAGTGCTCAGTTGCTGAGCTTGCGCCAGACAAGCACCTCCTTCCTGCTGCAATTCCCTCAATACACCATGCAGGAGTACTTCCAGCGATGCCTGACTACCATCAGCCCAGATAAAGCCACTATGGTGTAAACGCATCAATAATTCATAGATCTCGACAAAACCATTCTGCTCCAGGGCTACATTCTGCCCTGCATACTGTAGCCATATCGCACCAACAGACTGATCCGCCATTATCACACCCGGTGCCAGTCCCAATTCAGCAACAGCAATATGTTTTTGCACCACTTTGTCAAAATCATGAGCCAATGGACATAATTCAGCTGACAGCGAAAAATCCGCCAGCCGCAATACTGATTGTTGAGGGTAAGAGGGATCTGGTTGGGTAACCAGAAAAACATGGTTGGTATAGCCCGACATCGGCGTCAGGCTAAGAGGAGAAATACCTTTTTTTTGCAGCCAGCCCAAAACCCGCTGGTAAGGCTCAGAAATCGTGGAGCGCCCTGTATCTGACACTGACAAAGCTCATAAATTTCAGACAATAATCCCGCCATCCAGCTGTAATGAACGGCCATGGAAATAATCATTACCAATAATCCAGGCAGCCCCGTCAGCCAGCTCCTGCACTTCGCCGGTACGACGTAATGGAATCTGTGCACAAATCCGGTCATGCGCTTCCGGCTTCATACTCGCCACCATATCAGTTTCAAAGACACCGGGCGAAATGCCTGCCACCCGAATACCATACCGCGATAACTCCCGTGCCCAGGTCACTGTTAAAGCCGCCACACCCGCTTTAGCAGCAGCATAGTTAGATTGTCCGGCATTACCGGAATTCACGACACTGGAGATATTAATTATCACCCCTTTGCTACCACTGCTGACCATGCACTTTGCTGCTTCACGTCCACAGATAAATACACCAGTAAGGTTTACATCAATCACACTCTGCCATTGTTCGATGGACATAAAGCCAGTCACTTCGCCTTCTTTGGCCTTAACCAATAAACCATCACGTAAAATACCGGCATTATTAATCAGGCCATTAATCGCCCCCAAATCAGCTTCAATCGCAGCAAAAGTCTCAGCGACCTGTTGCTCGTCGGTAATATCTGCCGTGTAACCTTTAGCTATCGCGCCCTGTGCCGTTAACTCAGCAACGGTTTCAGCTAACTGTTCCGCCTCAACATCCAGTAATGCCAGTTTTCCCCCATCAAGAGCAATACGCTGCGCCATTGCTTTTCCCAAACCGCGTGCACCACCGGTAATAACAAACAACCGATCTTTGATTTCCATGCAAATACTCCTGATTAATATGAAAACATGCTGCCATGAAAAAAGGTGGGTTGGCAGGTATTCTGAATGTAAAGCGCAAACTAACGAAAAGCCAGACGCTTTACAAGCTGGTTACACTCTGCTCAGTCAATCAAGTTATTGGTATGTGTTGCGCTAATCCAGGTCTGATAGTAGGATTGCGCCATCTTCAGGGCGGGGTGTAATTCCCCACCGGCGGTGATGGAACTGACTCAGAAAAATTGACTCAACCCACAAGCCCGCGAGCGCCTGTTCCAGCTTATTTCCTGAAACAGGGTCTGCAGATCCGGTGTGATTCCGGAGCCGACAGTGACAGTCTGGATGAAAGAAGATAGTGCATAAGATCTGCCGTAAGGTGTCGGTTTGTTATGCCCTCTTCCCCTGATCCTTTTTATTTACCGTGAAGCTTCACTTTCATGGCTTTATTAAGAGTACAGGATCATGACAACCCCCAATGCAAATTCCCCGGATTCAGATTTTTCTTTAATTAACAAACGTATCTGCCTCATTTCAGCACAATGGCATGATGATATCGTCGACGAATTAAAACAGAGTTTTCTAAATAAGAGTGCGGAATACGGCCTGGAAAATAACTGTGTCGACACTGTTATCGTACCGGGTAGCCTGGAAATTCCGCTACAGGCAAAACTACGGGCCAAAACCGGACTTTATGATGCAATTGTAGTTACCGGGCTGGTAGTCGATGGCGGTATATACCGCCATGAGTTTGTCGCAAAAAGTATTTTAGAGTCCGTCATGCAGCTCCAGCTGGAACTGGAACTGCCCATCATTTACGCCGTTCTGACCCCACACCACTTCCATGATGGTGAAGTGCATCAGCAGTTTTTCAGTGAGCACTTCAAAACCAAAGGCGTGGAAACTGCAAATGCACTGTATCAAACCTTACGCTGCTGCGCTGAAACAGCAGCACTGACGCAATCAGAATAAACTGACCGGAGAAATAGAGAAATACTCTTTCGCTTCTCTGAGCAACTTACGGGTTTTGTGATCAATCAGCACAATGCGGTCGTCCTCACCAATTTCCGGGTCGGCCGCCCCACCTTCAACAATTGCTTTCAAGTCAATAATATAACGACGGAAATTACCGGTGTAATCACGGCGGAATAATATTGCCTGCCTGCGATCGGCTATGTCAGTCAAACCACCTGCCATCGCTACAGCCTGCAAGAAAGTCATACCCTGCTGTAACTGAAAAACACCTGGACTATTGACAGCACCGGATACAGTAAAGCGATTAAATGTTCCTTCCGGGATCACGATCCGATCATCCTGCAGCAACATTAAATCCTGCATTCTCCCCTGACGAATGGCAGCAATATCAATAGGCTGCTGACTAATTTGATTCCGCGAATTACGGCGCAATAATACCGCACGACGCGGATCGGCCCTGGTATCCAGGCCACCTGCCAGTGCAATAGCCTGTAACACGGTCATACTGCCACTCACCGGAAAAATACCCGGTGTTTTTACCGCACCTTCAACCGTAACCCGGTTTTGGGTCGATTCCTTAACAACAACAGTGACCTGAGGATTATTCAGGAAATCCTTGCCCAGTCGTTTCTCAATCTGGCTTTCAAGCTGCGCGGGCGTTAAGCCATGAGCATGAACACCTCCAATCAAAGGAAAAGTGATGCTGCCATTGTTACCAACACGTAATTCCCGTGTCAGATCCGGCACCTTAAAAACAGTGATTTCCAACAGATCATTCTTTGAAATCAGGTCACTACCCGCTTTAATCCCGGTTGGAAATCTGCCGGGCGTATAAGTCGCTGCAGCCGGAACTTCACGGGTATACAGGGGCAACACAGGACGCGGTGCCGGCAAAGAAGCAGGAACTGCTGTTGCAGGAGTTAATGGTGTTGCATACCTAAGTTTAGTACGGCTACGATCACAACCTGTCACCAGCAAACACGCCACGATTGGTAATATAATATGTTTTGAATTCATCAGAAGCGCTCCGCACGTTCTCTAATCGGGAATTAACTGCAGATTAGAGCGAACGCACAGACGATGACGAATGCTGTCAGGTGGAATGGAAGTGATCTAATGATAAATGGTGTTTATCTTTAAAATTTATCATTTATAACCCTGAGGATTATTGCTCTGCCAACGCCAGGTATCCACACACATATCCGTCAGCGACTTCTCTGCGTGCCAACCCAATGTCTCAGCCGCATACCCGGGATCAGCATAACAGCTGGCTACATCACCCTCCCGACGGGCAACAATCTTATGCGGGATATTCCGGTCACTGGCTCTGCTAAAGGCAGATACCATTTCCAACACAGAATAACCCTGGCCGGTACCCAGATTGGTAATCAGCAAATTATCCACTGTCCCCTGCTGAAAAGCCTGCAGAGCCTTAACATGACCTTTTGCCAGATCAACCACATGAATATAGTCCCGCACCCCGGTGCCATCCGGTGTCGGGTAGTCCCCGCCAAAAACAGACAAATGCTCGTACTCGCCAACCGCTACCCTGGCAATATAAGGCATCAGGTTATTGGGTTTTCCCTGCGGATCTTCACCAATACGCCCACTGCTATGTGCACCTACCGGATTAAAATAACGCAATAATGCAACCTGCCAATGGTTATCAGCCCGATAAACATCCATCAGCATATCTTCCAGCATTAATTTGGAAGCACCATAGGGATTGGTTGCAGAACGGGGGAAGTGCTCCATGATCGGAGTGGTTGCAGGATCACCGTAAACCGTCGCAGAAGAGCTGAATACGATGCATTTAACATCATGCTTCTGCATCGATTGCAGAAGGTTTACCGTGCCACAAACATTATTATCATAATATCTGAGTGGTTGCTCAACAGACTCACCTACTGCTTTCAGGCCGGCAAAATGCAGTACGCTACCGATATCATGCTGAGTAAAAATCTGGTCAAGTAGCTCGCTATTCCGGATATCACCGGTATACAGAGGTATCTCAGGCACCTCACACAAATCAGCTACCCGGCGCAGAGACTCCGCAGAACTATTGCACAGGTTATCGACCACAACCACCTTATAACCCGCTTCAATCAGCTCAAGGCAGGTGTGGGAACCGATATAACCGGCACCACCGGTGACTAAAACTGTATCGCTTTGCATCTTTTACTTCCTGAGATAGATTCGAGCATAGACTATAGAACATTAATCTATGCTCAGGCCAATGGAATCAGGAGGCTTTCAGTTTTTCGGATGACTTGTCCGTCTTTTCTGCTTTCTGGTCTTTATCCAGCGATTTTTTACTCTTGCCCACCGTTTTATCTTTAACCGGTTTAGTAATCACTTGGTTAGCTGAAGGTTTGGTGCTTTGCGCACCGGAGAGACCGGAGATTCCCTTATCCAGGGAGATGTCATCCCTGATCTTTTTGAAAATCCCCTTACCAATGCCTTTTACCTCCATGATTTCGTCAAGCGTCTTAAATTCACCATATTCTTTACGGTATGCAACAATCGCCTGCGCTTTTTTCTCACCAACACCTTTAAGATTTTCCTGCAATGCCGCTGCTGTGGCTGTATTGATATTCACCATATCCGCCAGAAGTGCCGGAGTAGCAAAAAGAGAGGCTGATACAAGCAGAGCGCTTAGAATTTTCTTCATGAAAGACATCCTTTATATTTATTGTTAGGGGCTTGTTCTCTAAAGGAACGATGCAAATATTGCTGAAGTAACGTTGCAAAATCTATTTGTTACGACAACCGGCAGAGCATCTTGCTACTCATAAATTCAGGTAAGAAAAACTCACTCACGCCCCATCAGTTTCGCGCCTACAATCGCAGGAATCAGTACAATCATTAAACAATCCAGCAGCACCGGAGGCAGCCATGATTCAGGCCTTAAAAAGCATGTGGGCATTATTTTTCGGCATTACCGTCTTATGGTTTGGTACCGGTATGATGTTCAATTTACTGGTACTCCGGGCTGATGCCGAGGGCTTCAGTACTGTAGAAATTGGTTTTATGCAAACCACTTACCAGCTGGGCTGGATTGCTGCCGCAATTTTTGCAGCGCGAATGATTCACCATGTTGGCCATATCCGGGTTTTCGGTGCCATGGCTGCTGCCGGATCGGCAATTATCCTGCTGCACCTACTGTACATTAATCCCTGGGTTTGGAGTATCGAACGCTTTTTTATGGGCATCTGTACCGCCACCCTCATGGTTGTTATTGAAAGCTGGCTTAATGATATGGCGGAAAATAAGATCCGCGGGAAAGTGCTGGCGGTTTATACCATTCTCGGCTGGGGCGCACCGGTTATCGGGGTCTGGATATTACGCTATGCCAGTACTGATGATGCTTTCTTCTTCCTGTTAGCTTCAATCCTGATTTCAATCACCGTCATTCCCCTGTTGTTATCAGCCTCTCGCACTCCCAGTCTGATTGAGTTTGAGCGTATTGGGCTGAAAAAACTGTTTAAAATCACACCGCTTGGGGTTTCTGGTGCTTTCTTATCCGGTGCTTGCCACGGCGCATTTTTTGTCTCGGTTGCCTTATACGGCACTGTTTCCGGTTATAGTACCAGCCAGATATCCACACTCACGGCTATTGCACTGGCAGGAGGCATTATCACACAATGGCCAATCGCCATGCTATCAGACCGTATGGATCGACGGGTAGTGTTGGCCGCTGTCGCCGGTCTTGGTGGATTGATTGCTTTACTTTTTGCGCTTAGTGACACCTCATCAATTACGGCTGTGTATATCGCAACAGCCTGCATTAGTGCCATGGTATTAGGGCTATATAGCCAATGTATCTCTCATGCTAATGACTACCTGACACCGCAACAGATTGTACCCGCCAGTGGCACATTGATATTGGTTTACGGTACCGGTATGGCTGTCACACCAATGATCGTCGCACCATTACTTAATCTGGCACCAAACAACTTTTTCCTGATTAATGCAGCACTGATGCTCTTCTTGTCGGGTTACGTACTCTATCGAATGACACGACGTGAGGCAGTTGAAGACCAGGGAGACACGCTGACAGTATCGACAGTATCGCCATACTCATCAGTGGTTACTGCAGCAGAAGAATGGGGAGAGGATATAGAAACCCAGCAGGGTAAATATGACCGCTAGAGCTAATCAGCGCCGGAAAAAGCTGGCCACTGAAAACAAAGTTGCCAGTAAAGAGATCATTGCAGCAATCAGCCCAACCAGTAGCTCTGTGCTGCGCCGCAGCACGCGAATCGTACCAATTCCGGCCTTACCTACCAACTTTAAAATCCCCTTGGTTTGCCCTCCATATCGACGGCTCACCCGCTCCAGACGGCGCAAATCATCGGCATTTTCGACATAGCGCAGTAAGTTAATCGTATCCGTTAAAGACGTTGAACCACGAATCACATTGACCCGTTGTGCCGTATCCGCTAGCGCTCCGACTGCACGTGGGTTATAAGCCTTAACTGCCGCACGCTGAACTTTTGCCAGGCTACGCTCACCCCGCAAAGCCAGTAAAAACCCCTGGTAATCAAACACTGACTTACCCTGACGCAATAATAACCGCTGTAATTTAGGCGTGAGTTTTCCGGCACGACCGGCAATTTTAAGTGCTGACACCCCTGATTTAGCCGGTGCTGCCGACCCACCACTCATCACGGTTGCTGCAGTGAGACCGACACCCACTCCAGCCAGCGTCACAATAAGTTCATTGACGTTTTCCCCCTGTCGGTAGAGATCATACTGCGCGTTCAAATCCCGCACATCACCGACTACTGTAAAATCCGCAGTAATCGCGCCAGCAACACCAGCAGCACTCTCAGCGGAACCATCAATAAAACCGTCAGCAAAACGTGTAACCTGACGCCTGGTCTCCTGCCAGGGTGTTTCCAGGGCTTCGATACGGGAGAGGTAATGTTGTGGACTAACCGCATGACCAAAAGTACGCGCAATGCTCAGATACATCCGGGCTTCTTCCGGGTTCTCCGCAGCAATTGCAGATTCAATCAGAGCATGAATATCAGCGGCATCAACCTTCTGTTGCATTAACTGTGCAACATCCTGCAGTCTTTCATCATAGCGCCAGTAATCCAGCACAGTCAGCAGGCTAAACACCAGCATAGCAAATGAAATCAGCAGAACGAGTAATCGCATGCCAGACAGTTTAGCGCATCCTCAGCGGATCTTCCGGATCAACCCCCTCCATAAAGGGTAAATGCCGTGCGTTATTAGTAATCTGATACACCTTACCAATCCAGTTGCTCACCAGGCTTTTTGCAGTATCACGCCAGGTATTTGGCAACAATGGCAGCAGGAGTGCCTCAGGAAAAACCGGCGCATCTCCACCCTCATCGCGGGATTGTTGTAATCTTAAACGGTGTTCTTTCAGGATCGCTTTCACTTGTGGCCGCAAATAATTCTCCGGGAATGGAGGATAATCCGGACGTTCACCAACATACCAGACAGCCAACTCCCGGCGATATTCTTTCAACAGACTGATACCATCATATTCCGGATGGCCCTGGAAAAATACAAAGCGGAAGTAGTCCGGACTGACAGCGAGATGCATACCTGCCTCCCGGCTTTCTGCCAATATATGTAGCCCCGCATCCCTCAATTCGCCACAATCAACTTCATTAAACCGGGAGTGTGGCGCATCAAAATGGCTATTCATATTTGACACCAAAGGATGCTCCGGCATGGTTAAACGATGCGGATAGACTCCCCAGCGTTTAAAGCCCAGAGACCGACGGCGAATATCGTACAAATGTTGAATAATGGCGTGGCTGGCCAGACAGGAACACAGGGTTGAAGTAACATTTTCCTGCGCCCAGTCCACCACCTCCATCAAGCCGGGCCAGAATGGCTCATCTTCCAGGTCAGGTGCAACAGGTGCAGCTCCGGTAATAATCAGCGCATCCAGCCCTTTAGCCTTAATATCTGCAAACGTCTCATAATACTGATTAATATGAGCACGTGCCTTTTCTCCTCTGGGCATAGTATCCAGAGTAAAGACATGCATATGGAACTGCGCAATCAGATTAGCATTACCAATCAACCGGAAAAACTGGCGCTCAGTAGCAGCCAATGCCCCATCCGGCATGATATTTAATAAACCAATATGCAGCTCGCGAATATCCTGGTGCTGTGCATAATCTACCGCCAGAATATCCTGCCCTTCACCCGCCAGCCGTTCAAATGCCGGTAAGCCGGAATGATTAACCAGTGGCATCGTTACAAACCCTGACCGCGTTCAATAGCACGCTCAATTAACTGATTAAAATCTGCTTCATTCTGCACCTGAGACACTTCTTCTGAGGTCACGGTATAACCATACTCGCTGGCTATCTTTTCATAACGTGGAATCCGGGAGTGAAACAGGCGGGGGAAAATCCAACGGGTAAAATCATCCGGTTCCATTTCTGCTGCATATTGCAGACCATGTTCATCCAGATAAACCGCCAGCTGTTCCTGCAAAAATTCGGCACGATAATAAAGAGGCTTTGGGTCACTCCGGGCACGTTCAATCAGCGTCTGTTCTTCTTCTTTGGTCGTTGCCCGAATATACAGAATCAGACTGTGCTCTGAAATCAGTTCAATAACACCCGGTTCATCCAACTCACAAAGACTGCCACCAACATCATTCACAAAGTGCTGATAGCCATAAATATGCTGCGCTTTACGAATAAACTCCGGTACATCCAGCATCGCATCTATTTCTGCCTGCCGGTATTGTGCCTGTCGATGAATAAACTCATCCAGTGGCACGCCACCCAACTCCGGATTCCCCAACTTACCAACAAATGACAGCACCGGCCCGGGATCATCAATGCTGATATTATTGGCGATATAAATCCAGTCCTTACGCAGTAAATCCTTCAGGAACGGAACTTTCATCGCCTGTTCCTTAATCAGATCAAGAATAGGCTCATCAAGATAACGCGTACCAATGCGGTAATCACCAGCATAATGAAACCAGTCATGCTGACGTAAACGATTAGAAAGATGGGTTTTACCAACACCGGACATTCCCAGCAGGGTGACACTTTTATTTTCCCAGTGACGATACTCTTCAGCGGTCAGACGCACAGCAATTCCCCGGCAGTCAAATCAAAACCGGTGATTTTACCGGCCAATACCGCTGAACCCAAGCCCGGTATCAGATAATCGCCAGAATTTTCAGGCCCAGTACAATAGCAAAGCTAATAATCAAACCGGTGACCGCGCCCTGAATGTAGATGCCTTTAGTATCTCCGGCATAACGGGTCACACTTTTATCCAGCTTATCTACCTGTCGGTCACGCTGACTAATAATAAAATCCCGCTGGCGTACTTGCTCATCACGCTGCCCCACCAACGAACGTATATCTTTAAGTTCAACATCAAGATGCTGAATATGCAGCGTTAATTCCTGAATTTTTTCATCACGCCGTCTGATATGCGCTTCCTTAGCAATAATGGTCTGATCACGGTCATGAATCGTAGCATCACGTAACCGGAGGGTTTCATCACGCTGTTTCAGCTCAGCATCACGTTGCCGGAGTTGCTCATCACGCTGCTTCAACTGCTCATCACGCTGCCTTAGAATTGCATCACGCTTTGCAATCGTGTCATCACGCTCCTGCACAATAGCCTCATGGCGCTGCAGATCCTGATTACGTTGCGACAGCTGCGCATCGCGCCCGGCAATCGTTTCGTCGCGCTCAGAAATACTTTCTTCGCGCAAACCCAACAACTCATCACGATCCTGAATCGTCTGATCCCGGATTTGCAACTGAACATCGCGCTCTGCAATGCTCTGATCACGCATGTGTACATCCAAACCCAGGTTACGGATATGTTCATCACGCCGGGTCAATTCACCATCACGCTCGCTCAGGCTTTTTTCACGGGTTTTCAGCTCATCACCCAAACCACGAATCTGCTGATCACGCTCATGCAAACTGGCATCACGGGTTTTCAGCGT
>JBMZDK010000061.1:0-17807 GCA_049614265.1 Thiolinea sp. | reverse complement strand
GCACCGGTCATTGGCACAAAAATTGAATTTTTGCCACCTAGTTTGACTGTATGTTCCGGATTACGTGCTTCGAGTGTGATATCGGAAGGAATGGTGCTGATCAAATCCATAATCATGGCGCGATCAAAATAGACACGATCATCCACCACTTTGGCACCCTGCGTTTCCCATTGTTTCAGCGCTATCGGATCACGAAACACCACACCAACCTCTTCCAGAATACTCATCGAGGCATCGTTAATTTTATTGATTTGCTCCTCATCCATTGGCTCAGTGAGTGGCAATCCACGCACCAGGTTGGGCAACATTTCTACTTTTGTGGTCAAACGCGCTTTTTTCCGACTCCCACGGCCACGACGTTGAGTTCCGACAGCATCCATATTTTCACTCCAATAAAATTGTATACATATTGTATACAACAAAACAAACCGCCCGCAACGGGAAAAACACATTTATGCCCGGCCATAAAATCATTTATCGTCTAATATCAATACTGTTTCTGTGTTTATTTCTATTAAGCTCTTGTCATTGACTGACCAGTCAATTAATGTTGCATTTGGAGAGGAGCAATATATTTTATTTCGTAACTCTGTTTGGAGGATCACTATGGCGCTCTCGCCCCCATTGAAAGAACTTAACATCGGCCTTGCTGAAGATGGCTTTTATAAAGGTTTTAATAACCTGGTAGCCATTGCTTCTAAAATCCTGATCGCACTCGTTGTCTTGTGGTGTGCGGTTTTCCCGGAAGCCGCCGGAGACGTGCTGGGAAAAATCAAAAACTGGTCGTTTGCTAACCTTAACTACTACTACACCTGGGGCGTGGCATTTTATGTCATTGTCTGCCTGATCGTTGCCCTGTATCCGAAATGGGGAAAAACTAAACTGGGCACCCCCGACGGTGAACCTGAATTCTCCAATTTCTCCTGGTTTTCGATGATGTTTGGTGCCGGTATCGGTATCGGCATGCTGGGGTATGCCACTGGGGAGCCTATGTGGCACATCGGAGACAACCCTGAAATCAGAATGAGCGCCGCAATGGTTAAGGATGCTTTTGCTGCGGCAAATATCACCCTGGCTGAAGGTGCTGATTTATGGGCTGAATACAATACTCAGGTCGCATCCGGGGCTATTCAGGCTATCGATGGCCTTGCTATTCCAAAGACAATGTCAGCCGTCCCGTCGACTTATGACTATGTATTCCTGCACTGGGGCCTGGGCGCCTGGGCATGTTATGCACTGGTCGGTATTTCACTGGCTTTCTTTGCTTATTCACGTGGCCTGCCCCTGACTATTCGTTCCACACTCGCACCATTATTTGGTCGTAGTCTGGAAGGCCCGATTGGCCATATCATTGATGTCACTGCTGTTGTCGCAACAATCCTCGGGATTAGTCAAACCATCGGACTTGGCCTGACTTCATTTGCTTCCGGCCTTTACAATATTACCGGCGCTGAGTGGCTGATGACAGCCGGTGATAAGCCGGAACCAACCACGGGTGCATTATTAATGGCACTGGCAGTCGTGATGTTATGCTCAACGCTGTCCGCACTTTCCGGTGTTGGCAAAGGCATTAAATGGCTATCCAATCTGAATATGGTGCTGTCATTTGGCCTGCTGGGCTTCTTCCTGATCTTTGGTGCAACCATGTTCGCCTTCGAACTGCTGGGTAAAGGCCTGCTGAGCTACGTTGTTCATTTACCTGCACTGACCTTCACCGTATTCCCGGCTGATGGCGCGGGTAGCCCGGGCGAATGGCAGGGCTGGTGGTCAATCTTCTACTGGGCATGGTGGATAGCATTTGCCCCGTTTGTTGGTATCTTCCTCGCACGTATTTCTAAGAACCGTACCATCCGTGAATTTGTGTTAGGTGCAATCCTGGCTCCGTCACTGATGTGTTTCTTCTGGTTCACTCTGCTGGGTGGTACTGCGATTGATCTGGAACTGAATGGTGCAGCTAATGGTGCGATTTTCTCTGAAAGCCTGACCGCTCAGCTTTACGCAGTTATCAACATTATGCTGTCCAGTGACCTGGCAAAACTGATGTCGGTACTGATTGTTATCCTGCTGCTGACTTATCTGGTTACTTCAGCTGACTCGGCGGTACTGGTGGTTAATACCATTAATGCAGGTGGCGAATACGGTTCAGCCGGTCGCTGGCACATTATTATCTGGGGTTTGATTCTGACCGCAGTTATTGCAGCCCTGCTGTTAGCCGGTGGATTAAGCGCTATCCAGTCAGCAATGATTATTGCGGCAGTGCCATTCTCGTTTGTCATGATCTTGATGGGTATTAGCTTGATAAAAGCACTGATCAGAGATGGCATGCGTGGTGGCCCGGAGCAGCAGTAAGCAAATAAAACACTGCAAAAGAAACACATAGATATAAATGAAACTTACCCGCCTTTTCAGGCGGGTATTTTTTGATTTACACCACAGAACCCTGCCGGTATATAAAGACGTGTTGTGGAACCTGTCTTTCCTGCTACCAACATTGCTCCCTGTATTTTCTACCCACCAGCAATACCTATGGCATCAGAGCTATTGGAAAACGGCAGGCAGCATTGAATAATAATCACCATGCAGCTTGCCAATGAAGATAACCTCCGCCTTAACGTACTGCTGGCCCAGCCGCTACAGGCGTTAAGGATCAACGAATCCACCATGACTATTCATGCTTTGACCACTAAAGGTGAAGCACGGGTAGTGCTAAATCCGACAACCAGAGACGAACAGTATTTACGCTGGGTACGGGAATTAATCTCCAGCAAAATTACCGGCTCTCCGGGAGGCTATCCGGTTTTTCTGAAACGCTGGACACGCATGGGGCACACCCGAAACAATCTGGAACAGATGTTGTTGTTAGGTGAGCCGGAGGCCGTTGCAGCAGTCGTTTATTCACCGGAAGTCAGCCATGAAATTGCCCGGCGTGCCTGGTGGGCAGAACCCAATGCAAATAACGCCCGTCGCCTGCTGGAAAAACCGGATGTGGTGAATGGCCCGTTGGCCGGTGAGTTGGCTGACTATTTGCTGGAATTCCTGCCGTTTGAAGAAATCCCACTGGATGTTATTGACAGCGTCAGGCTCTGTCTGCAAAAAGAACTGATCAGTCAGAGTGAACGCGACAAGCTATGGAAACGTGCAAAGCGTAAAAACCCGTTTTATGTCGGCTTTTTGTTTGCTGATGCACGCCATATTCCGCTTGATTTACCTGAACACACGCATTACACGTCAATCTGCCAGCAAATCACTGTCCAGCTGGCAGCTAATAATCCCTTTGCTAATGCACTGCAGCACACACTATCTGCTTACGGCCAGCGCTGGCTGAAAACATTGCTACTTGCACTGGAAAAACCGGTTGACCAGGATGTCGTTATTGCGATGTTCCGTGCTATTAAGAAGCGTTTCAATCTACCCTTCCCTGAAGCACGCGGTGTTCTCAACCTAGAACAGGCCCGACAGCGCGCAGAAACTTACTGTGCCGGGGAAAACTGCCACGATGAAATAACAAAACTGCTGTCAACTATGGATACATCAGCCACTCATCTGTTGAGAGAAATGCTGATCGTGGCACAACTGGGTGAAGATACCCTCAACGCAGTTTTTGGCGGTAATGATTCTGTTGGTTCTGTGATGAGGCGGCGTTTACAGCCCCTCACTGAGCCGCTGACCCACACCGTAAAACAGCTGTTGTAACCACATTATCCTGCACACAATTATTTTTTATGGAGCTTTTTCGCCAAACTAAGGTCAATTACAGTGATACCTTGTCTCTTGGGTATCACACCGGGAAGGGTAAAGCCTCGCTCCAGTAGCGGGGCTTTTTACTGTGCGGCATACCCTATCGGGTAAATGTTATGATATGACTTTCCACTTCCTCTTCACCTGTCCATGTCTGAATTCGATATCATCAAAACCTGGTTCAATTGGCCACAACAGGATCCGGCTATTACCGTTGGCAATGGCGACGACGCTGCTGTCGTTCAGTTGGCAGATCATGAAGAACTGGTCGTATCTGTCGACACCTCGATTAAAGGTGTCCACTTTCCGGAAGATACACCAGCCCATGCAGTGGGCTATAAATCACTGGCAGTCAATTTAAGTGATATCGCAGCAATGGGGGCGGTTCCACGCTGGTTTACTCTGGCGCTCAGCATACCGGAAAATAACGCCGAATGGTTGGCAGGCTTTGCTTCCGGCTTACGTGAATTAGCTGACAGGCACAATGTCGCCCTGATCGGCGGCGATACAACCCGTGGGCCACTAAGCATCACCATTCAGATTATGGGGACGCTAGGCAAAGGCACCGCCCTGCGGCGTAATCATGCGCAATCAGGTGACCTTATTTGTATCACCGGCACCCCGGGAGACGCAGCTGCCGGACTCGCCTGCCTGCAAAACCGCCTGAGTTTGCCCACAGCAGAACAAACCCACTGCATTCAGCGTTTAAACTACCCGACACCGAGAGTCCTGTTTGGTGCCGGAATTAATGGGCATGCCCATAGCTGCATTGATGTTTCTGATGGCCTGTCAGCCGATTTACAGCACATTCTTGACCAATCGGACAAAAATTTTCGGCTCGATCATAACAAACTCCCTTTCAGCAACGCCTTGGCTGGATTACCTGATGCAGAAAAACTGGCGTTTGCTCTGACAGGCGGTGATGACTATGAACTACTGTTTACCGTAGCGCCGGAAAAATTAAATATAATCAAAATAATAGCAACAGACACCCAAACCCCCGTTTCTGTGATAGGAGAAATCAGTGAACATCAGGCATTGACACAGGATACTATAGAACCCCTTCCCAAACCCGCAGGCTTTAACCATTTTAGCCGCCGATAATTTGATAAAATAACGGCCAGCAACAGTTGCAGATTATCTGTACACACTTTGCAGCCGTTTGCATTTAAAGCTACTATGCAGACATGACGAGGTTCAACTACTTCCATCTGAATAAAGAAGAAGAATAATGCTCAGACAAGGACTCGATGTACGTATTGGACAAAGCTTGTCCATGACACCACAGTTGCAACAGGCAATTCGCATGCTGCAACTGTCGTCTGTTGAATTACAGGAAGAAATTCAGCAGGCTTTAGAAGAAAATCCCCTCCTCCAGCAAACAGATGAAGATTACACACCTTCTGAAACCCCGGACAGCAGCTCTGATACTGAAACCGCAGCACCGGATGCTGAACCACCACCGGCAGAAAGTCTGGAAACTGAAATACCCTCCGAAATGAATATTGATGCTGAATGGGGAGACGTTTATGACATACGCCCCGCCAGCTCTAATGATTCTGATGCTGATAATCAGGCCTTTCTTGAAAACCAGGGCGGCATGGCAGGAACAGACCTGCAAACACACTTGCTGTGGCAGGTGAATATGAGCAATCTCAGCGCTATTGATAAGCGCGTTGCAGAGGTGATTATTCAGTCACTTGACCCGGCAGGTTATCTCTGTGACAGCCTTGAGGATATTCTGCACAGTCTGGAAGACGAGTATCTGCTGGAGATGGATGATATTGAAGCCGTACTCACATTTGTACAACATCTTGACCCGATTGGCGTAGCAGCACGTGACCTGCGCGAATGCCTGTTATTACAGCTTGAACAGCTACAGCCGCAAACCTCACTACACCTGAAAGCCATCAAATTGGTAAATAAACAACTGGACTTATTGGAGAAACGAAATTATAAAGAGATAGTGAGGAGATTAAAAATCAGCCAGAGTACGTTGGAGGCCATTATAACCTTGTTAAGGACCTTACAACCAAAGCCGGGTAATGCTTTTGCCAGCAGCGCAACTGATTACATTACACCGGATGTATTTGTGCATAAACTGCATGGTCAATGGACCGTTACCCTCAATGCTAAAGTGACACCTGACCTTAGCGTTAATCAAACCTATGCTAATCTGGTTGGACAGGTTAAAAGCCGTTCTGATAATAACTACCTGAAAGAAAACCTGCAGCAGGCCCGCTGGCTTATCCGCAGTATAGAAAGCCGTAATTCGACTATACTCAATGTCGCCAAATCCATTGTAGAGCGCCAGAATGCGTTTATGCAGTATGGGGAACAGGCAATGAAGCCACTTATTCTCAGGGACATTGCAGATGAACTTGAAATGCACGAGTCAACCATCTCACGGGTTACCACCAACAAATACATGCATACCCCACGGGGTGTATTTGAATTCAAATATTTCTTTTCCAGCCAGCTTGAAACAGATGCCGGTGCCAGCTGCTCTTCCACAGCTATCCGCGCCATGATTAAGCAACTCATCGCAGGGGAAAATTCCGCCTCCCCATTGAGCGACAATAAACTCACCCATATGTTAAAGGAACAGGGTATCAACGTCGCACGGCGGACCGTCGCGAAATACCGCGAAGCCATGTCTATCCCTCCGTCACACGAGCGGAAGGCATTGGTTACAAGCTAGAAAGCTAACCGGTATCCGGCTCCGGATACATGAAAAACGGGCTTTCGTAGCCAGTTAATCTGGCTGTTCTTACTGACCTGAATAAGGAGTTTACACATGCAATTAGAAATTACCGGTCATCATATAGAAGTTACTCCTGCCTTAAACGACTATGTCAAAGACAAATTAACGCGTATAGTTCGCCACTTTGATCAGGTGCTGAATATTCACGTGATTCTTGAAGTCGAAAATAAGACACAGCATAGTGCAGAAGCTTCCATGCATGTTAGTGGTAACCACATATTTGCAAATGCTAAGGAAGGGCATATGTATGCAGCAATTGATGCTCTGGTCGATAAACTCGACCGTCAGGTTCTTAAACACAAAGCCAAACTGAAAAACCACCACCGCGAGGAAGGTGCGCATCGTAATCTACAATTGGCTGACTAAGCGAGTAATTTATGGACATTGTTACCCTTTTATCTACGGACAGAATTATTTTTGAAGCTGAGGTTTCCAGTACAAAACGAGCCTTTGAATTATTATCCGAACGGCTTTGCCACGACACACATATCAGCGAACTAAGCGTTGATAATGTGTTTGACGCCTTAGTTTCACGCGAAAAACTGGGTAGCACCACGCTGGGGAATGGCATCGCTATTCCTCATGCGTGTATCGAAATTAGCGAACCCCGTGCAGCACTACTGGCGCTTGAAGAAGGCCTTGATATCGACACACCGGATAAAAAACCGGTGCATGTGATGCTGGCTTTGCTGGTGCCCAGAAACAATAGCGATATTTACCGCCCTCTGCTGGCCGAGTTAACTGCCAGCATTAATCGCAGAGACCTGGTACAGCAAATCATTCAGTATCAGGATGCCAGACTAACGCTCGACTTCCTCTCGTCTCTGTTTATCAGAGATATGGCTGCCTGACCCCAAACGCAGCAAAACTATATACCATGCAAATTGCCATCATCAGCGGGATGTCAGGAGCAGGGAAAAGTTATGCCTTACAAACACTGGAGGATGCCGGTTATTACTGCATTGATAACCTGCCCTCGCAGCTAATTGAGGATCTGCTGAAAACCCCGCAGATCCTGCGCCTCAGCCATCTGGCAATCGGCATTGATATTCGCGGTGGTAAGAGTAGCCTGCAGGAAATTCCCGACACCCTTCGGCGGATTCGGGAAAAGTACCCGAAGACACACCTGATCTACTTATTTGCCGGTCGGGATATTATTCAAAAGCGCTACAATGAGACCCGTCGCCGTCATCCGCTGGCTGATGAAGAACAGGAACTGGAAAAGGCAATAGCACTGGAAGAACAACTGCTGGAAAATCTCGCCCAGCAGGCTGACTGGCGCATTGATACTTCTCAAACCAATGTGTATGACCTTGGCAGGCTGCTCAAAGCCCGCCTTGCTGAGCAGACTATGCAGCCCTTTTCAATTATGTTTCAGTCATTTGGCTTTAAGCATGAGGCACCTTCGGACTCCGATTTCATTTTTGATGTACGTTGCCTGCCTAATCCGTATTGGGTGCCTGAGTTGCGGGAACACACCGGGCGTGACACGGAAATCACCTCATGGCTGGAAAAACATCAGCGCGTCCGGGATATGACCCGGTCTATTCGTGACTTTCTCTCCGAATGGCTAACAGACCTGGTTGAAAACCAGCGCTCTTACTTAACAATATCCATTGGTTGTACCGGCGGACGCCATCGATCCGTCTATATTACCGAGCAGCTGCATCAGCACTTCAGCCAGCAATATCCCGGCCAAACACTGCTCCGCCACCGTGAACTGAATCACATCAGCTGATTAACCCCTACCCAACGCTTAATCTCAACACGTAATTCCTGTCTCAGCACATCACTCCTGTCTGGAATCTCTGCTTTGCGCTGTTACAATACGCGCCATACAGCAATAGCTCTTCTCACAGCGTTATCCGGAACTACAGCACACATGTCATCAACACTGGAACATCAAAGCAGCGAACAACGGTTAGAACTGTTGTATGAGGCGATTGACAGCGGCTCGCTGTTCCAGGTGCAGCGTATGCTGAACGCCATGCATCCTGCCGAAATGGCGGATCTGATTGAGGCCTCACCCCGTGGCCGACGTGAGCTGATCTGGGAGCTGATTGAAGCGGATAATGAAGGCGAGGTACTCATTGAGCTCAGTGAGGATGTTCGCAACAGTCTGGTCGAGGAGATGGACACCGGTGAGATCATTCACGCCATCAAAGACCTCGATGACGATGATATGGCAGACTTCCTGCAAAGCCTGCCTGATACGCTGATCAGCCAGACGCTGGCAGGTATGGATCGGCAGGATCGTATCCGCCTCGAAGCTGTATTGGGTTATGACGAGGATACTGCCGGTGGCTTGATGGACACTCAAACCACTACCGTGCGCGCAGATGTCAGTCTGGATGTCGTGCTGCGCTATTTACGGCGTCTGGATGAACTTCCGTCACATACCGACAATATCATCGTTGTGAACCGCTACGACCGCTACCTTGGCATTTTACCGCTTTCAACGGTTCTTACCGGCCAGCCGGAAGAACTGGTTGTGGATGTCATGGACACCCAGCAGAATCCGGTACCCGCCAGCACATCATCACAGCAGGTTGCCCGCCTGTTTGAAGACCGTAATTTAATCTCAGCTCCTGTTGTTGATGAAAATCACAAGCTATTGGGGCGAATCACCATTGATGATGTCGTTGATATCATCCGGGAGGAGGCTGAACACTCAGTGATGAGCCGGGCCGGGCTTGATGATGAAGAAGACCTGTTTGCCCCGGTTTTTATCAGCACCAAACGCCGTGCTATCTGGTTAGGCACTAACCTGATGACTGCTTTAATGGCTGCCTGGGTCATCTCTCAGTTTGAAGCAACTTTAGAAGCCACTGTCTCACTGGCTATTCTGATGGGTGTCATTCCCAGCATGGGCGGTGTTGCCGGTACACAAACCCTGACTCTTGTTATCCGGGGACTTGCCCTGGGTCAGCTGGGTAAATCTAATCGCCGTTCGTTGCTGGTAAAAGAGTTACTGGTCAGTCTGATGAATGGCATTATCTGGGCTATCGTGATTTTTGGTATTGCCACTTTTGCCTTTGGTAACTACGCCATCGGTATAGTGATAGGACTGGCCATGATTGTAAATTTATTGGCTGCTTCCGGCTCTGGGGTTTTTTTACCCATCATTATGCGGTATCTTCACATTGATCCGGCACTGGCCGGAGGTGTTGTTCTGACAACGATTACCGACATCGTTGGCTTTGCAGCTGTGCTGGGGCTGGCAACACTGTTATTGCCTTTGCTCTAAATCTAATTTATATTAGCGTTCCCTTATCAGAAAGCTTAATACAACCTTAACATTCTCTATTTGCATCTTAACCCCTTGATTACTAAAAGACACACGGTGAGCGCATTTTGCTCACTATTTAATTTTATCGTGCTTAGAATTTATTGATTACCCTTCAGAGTGAACTTATGGATAAGTTAATTAAATTAACGTTGAGCCTCGTGACAAGTCTGATGATGATGTTCTCCCTTCTCATCATCACTACCTACAGCCCTACCGCATCCGCAGCAGGTTGTCAGGTATTAAGCAAGAAAACCCTGGAAAGAAAAGCAAAACGCTTTAAGAAAACCATCCGCAGCGCATCTAACAAATACGGTGTTAGCGAAGATCTGATTAAAGCAGTTATTACTGTAGAAAGCTGCTTCCGGCGTAAAGCCCGGGGGGCAGCAGGTGAAAAAGGCCTGATGCAACTAATGCCGGCTACCGCCAGACGTTTCCGTGTTCGTCGCGGCTATAACTCCTGGGAAAATGTGCATGGTGGTACACGCTACCTTAGCTACCTGCTAAAGCGCTACAAAGGCGATGCCCGTCGTGCCGTTGCCGCTTACAATGCCGGCGAAGGCAATGTTAAACCCGGACGCAGGATTCGCAATATTGGCTATGTCAATAAAGTCATGCGCGCCTATGGCAAGCTATCCAAAGGCAAACGCAATAAACTGTTTAATTCGCGTAAGGCTTACAAGGTTAGCAAACGCAAGAAAAACAGAGTCAAAAAAGCGATCTACAAAACCAGTAAAAATAAGAAAAAATTAAGAACCAACCGTAGCAATAAGCAGAAAGCACGCAGCAGAAATACTTTCCTGGTTAAGCGTGGTCATACGGTTTACGAGGTTATGCGCCAAACAGGTGTACCGGTGAAAAAGATTATCCGCCTGAACCGTTTAAGGGCTCCATTCCATTTGAAAACCGGACAACGTTTGCGTTTGCGTTAGGATTGATGATTGATTGACACCGACGTGAAATAAAGAGACCTATCGCCGCTACCGGTATTAACCCGATAGCGGCGATTTTTTATCATTGCCTGCCCAATGTTAACGTTTACCTCATACAGCAGCCTAATTTCACAGCATTCGCCCTAAAAACTGCCCGGTAAACGACGTTTCAACCTTAGCGACCTGTTCCGGTGTTCCGGTAGCAATAATTTTGCCGCCACGACTACCACCTTCCGGCCCAAGATCCACCACCCAGTCCGCTGTCTTAATGACATCAAGATTATGTTCGATGACCACCACCGTATTACCGCCATCGCGCAAACGGTGCAGCACTTTTAGCAGCTGATCCACATCATGGAAATGCAATCCGGTCGTCGGCTCATCCAGAATAAATATCGTCTTGCCGGTACTGCGTTTTGATAGCTCTTTTGCCAGTTTCACCCGCTGTGCTTCACCACCCGACAGTGTTGTCGCATTCTGCCCCAGGGTAATATACGACAGCCCAACATCCATCAGTGTTTTCAGCTTGGCATAAATCGAAGGTACTGCTGAGAAAAATTCACAGGCATCTTCCACTGTCATATCCAGCACTTCACTGATATTCTTACCCTTGAAGCGAATATCCAGCGTTTCCCGGTTATAGCGTTTCCCCTCACAGACTTCGCAGGTAACATATACATCCGGCAGAAAGTGCATTTCCACTTTTATGACACCATCACCGGAACAAGCCTCACAGCGTCCACCCTTGACGTTAAACGAAAAGCGGCCGGGCTGATAACCACGGGAACGCGCCTCCTGTGTAGCGGCAAACATTTCACGCACCGGGGTAAACACACCGGTATATGTCGCCGGATTTGAACGCGGCGTGCGCCCAATAGGACTTTGGTCAATATCAATAATTTTATCAATCTGTTCCAGCCCTTCGATCTTACTCACGGGAGCTGCTTCAATATTGCTATCATGCAAATGACGTGCGATATAGGGGTACAATGTCCGGTTAATCAACGTCGATTTTCCCGAACCGGAAACCCCGGTAATACAAGTCAGCAAGCCCAATGGGATAGCTAAATTTACATTTTGAAGGTTATTTCCTGTTGCACCTTTGAGTTTGATCTGGCGCTTCTTATCTATTGGTGTGCGCTTTTCCGGCAGTGGTATTTCACGGGTACCTGATAAAAACTGCCCGGTTATCGAAGCCTCAGTCGCCGCCACTTCCTGTGGTGTGCCTTGTGCCGTAATCTGACCACCGTGCACACCGGCACCCGGCCCGATATCTATCACATAATCAGCTGAGCGTACGGCATCCTCATCATGCTCAACCACAATCACAGTATTTCCCAAATCACGCAACCGGGTCAGTGTCTTCAACAGACGCTCATTGTCCCGCTGGTGCAAGCCAATAGATGGCTCATCCAGTACGTACATCACACCAACTAAACCAGCACCGATTTGTGAAGCCAGTCGGATACGTTGTGCCTCACCACCGGATAAGGTATCGGCACTACGACTCAAACTCAGATAATCCAGTCCAACGTTCACCAGGAATTCCAGCCGCTGTACAATTTCACGATTAATCTGGCGTGCGATTTCGCCCTGCTTGCCGGTCAATTTCAAATCAGTAAAAAACTGATGTGAATCACCAATCGACAGCGCACTGATTTCAGCCAGATTGCGTTCAGCAATTAATACATTGCGCGCCTGTTCATTCAGGCGGGCACCACTGCAGTCCGGACAGGGGCGCGTTGCCAAATACTTGGTTAATTCCTCACGCACGTTATTGGAATCTGTTTCCCGATAGCGCCGATCCAGGTTATTTAACACCCCCTCAAAGGCATGCTTACGCTGATAAACCTGCCCCCGCTGACCAACATAGGTGAATTCAATTTTCTCGCTGCCTGTGCCTTCTAAAATTACATCACGCACCGATTGTGCTAATAAATTCCATGGTTGTTCAACATCAAAACCATAATGATCCGCCAAAGAAGTCAGCATCTGGAAATAATATGCATTACGCCGATCCCAGCCCCGCACCGCACCATCAGCCAGGCTTTTTTGTGGATGATGCACCACCCGTGCCGGGTCAAAATACTGATCGACACCCAAACCATCACAGGTTGGACAAGCTCCCATCGGACTATTGAACGAGAATAGCCTCGGCTCTAATTCCTGCAGCGACCAGCCACACTGACGACAGGCATAGTTCGCCGAAAACAACAGCTCATTCGGCTCGCCTTCAGTATCATTAAGCAACAGTTCTTCACCGGCCATTGGCACGATGCGCGCTAAACCACTGGCCAGCTTGAGAGCAGTTTCAAATGATTCAGCCAACCGCAACTGCATATCTTCACGCACTTTGAAGCGATCCACCACAACCTCAATCGTGTGCTTCTTACGTAACGCCAGTTTTGGCGTATCATCAAGGTCATACACCTCACCATTAATTCTGACGCGCAGAAAACCCTGCAGGCGTAAAGACTCAAACAGCTGGACATGCTCACCCTTACGCTCACGAACAACCGGGGCCAGCAACATTAATTTGCTACCTTCCGGCAGGGCTAACACCTGATCCACCATCTGGCTAACCGTCTGCACCTCAAGGTCAAGGTGATGATTGGGACAGCGGGGTATTCCGGCACGGGCAAATAATAAGCGCAGGTAATCGTGGATTTCAGTAATCGTACCCACTGTCGAGCGCGGATTATGTGAAGTCGTTTTCTGCTCAATGGAAATAGCGGGCGACAGACCTTCAATATGATCAATATCCGGTTTGTCCATCATCGACAGAAACTGGCGTGCATAAGCCGACAATGACTCTACGTAGCGACGCTGGCCTTCAGCAAAGATCGTATCGAAGGCAAGAGAGGACTTACCGGAACCCGACAAACCCGTGATAACAATCAGCTTATCGCGCGGCAGATCAAGATCGATATTTTTAAGGTTATGCGTACGTGCGCCGCGCAGGCGGATATATTTGTCCATGCCGAGGACTCTTTTATTGGGAAGGCATGGATTCTATCAGTATTTACTGTTACGGGTAATTCCCTTAACGTGCCGCGAATTTCTTGTCAGCCCAAACCGGCAAGCCTGTCAGCGCCCGCTAATCAACACCACTCCAAACAACCGCGGATCATTCATCGCATTATCTTCCCTTGCCAGCCAGGAAATTTTCTGCTCACGCTTGCCGCCATCGTCATCATCATTCACCTGCACCTCAATTCCAACACGGTGGCGGACATCAGCATCCACACCCAGCATTGCCCAGGGAATTTTCGCATGCAGTTTATACCCATCTTCGGTATCAATCAGTTCAAACCACAAATCCTCATGAATCGACTGAGGCGATTTTTCATCAATAATCACCTCTTCCCGCCCCCAGGCAAACGTCATACGGAAATCATTAATTCCGTCGTAACTGCCGTTGCGGCTATTATCAGCATCAATATAGAACTCAATTGAGTCATCATCTTCCGGGTTTTCAGAGTCATGCTTAATTTGCTCATCGTAGACCTGCACACTCAGATAGAGAAACTCTTTATCCCATTTACCCTGCCACTTACCAAATAAGTCGCGCTTCACCCAGGTTTCACCGGCAATCAAAGTATCCAGCGTGCGTGGATTTTCCAGGAAGAAATAACGCTCCGGATCTTTGGCTGGCCGGAAAACGATGATTGGTTTTTCAGGATCACGTGGCTTACTTTCGACTTTTGAACTTTTTACCGCCCCTTCATCAACCGACAGCCCACCCACTTCAGCAAACTCCCAGTCACGATTGGCTTCAATAAAGTCCAGTGTCGCATTGTATTTTGGCGCATCACTACGCGACTGCCTGATGTGTTCTTTCAGCCCCCAGCAACCAAACCACTGACAGGTACGCGGCGAAGAAAACATAACAAATAAATCACCACCGGCATCTTTCCAGCCTTTTAATAGCTGTGTATACAAAGGCCCCATGCGCGGGTCTCGGTTAGCCGCAAAAAACAGCGGATTAGGGTGTTGATCCGGCTCACGGGTTGCCCAGTCAACCAGGCCCTGCCCGCCTTCATAAGCAATCAGCTTAACGCCAAACTGTTTTGCCAGCTCAGCCTGTGTATGTATATGTTCCAGCACCTCATATAAGGAGCGGAAAGAATCCGGCCCTTCAGTCAGTCGAAAAATCTCATCCAGTGTTTCAGACTCGCGATAGCCTTTGGTATTACCACCAAAATATGGTGCAATCGCCAGCGCATCAGCATGTTTGTACCCCTCATACTGCCCCAGCAGCTTACGCGAAATATCCGGCCGTGTATCCCAGCCACCAAGAACCCGGATCATACGTTCACGACCACCAAACACCTCTTCCCAAATCGCAAACACCTCACCAGCTCGCTGTACATAGTATTGAAAACCAGCTTCTACTGAATTAATGCTGTAACCGGCCTCAATGCCTTTCTTCTGAGTATATTCACTGTGTGAGAACGAGGTATTCCACACCTCATTGGTATACTCAACATAAGCTTTTAATTTTGGATCGAGGTTTTCCTTCACATAAGTGGCGAAATTACGCACATACTCATCGTCGGCAGCATGCGGTAAATTAAACCAGGCATCTGCCTGCATCCGATTAGCCAGCTCCACCTGAATTTCCAGCGGTGCACCACGCTCACCATACCCTCCACCCCAGGTGGCCTCCTCCATATTTGGCCGCTCATGCCAATAACGTTCAGGATTACGGGTAATGCCGGACATCGCCATAAAACGAATGACACTGAAGTCTTTAACAAAATTCAGGTATTCCGGTGTAAATAAAATGCTGGGATAATAATTTTCGAATGGCAGGTACTCGGTATCATCAGCACAACTTGCTGCCTCACTCACCCGCTGATAAGGGTTATTCCGGCAAATACCACCAGGCGGCAAAATTCGGATATTCCGTAACGGATCAGCCGCATCAAGCGCAGTAATCACCAGACTGGCATCAATTTCATCCGGCTCATCAGATTGTGCCGGATTGAAGCGAATCAGCTCACGTCCGGGCTGACTCTCAACACGCTCAACATCATGTCCGTATCGTAAACTGCCTTTACCGTCATAAAGCACAATATACTCGCCTTCAGGCAGCGCAGCAGCAGGCATCTTACCAATAAACTTAGTACCGGCCTCATCACCCTTCAACCGAACCGGCCAGCCTTGCTTGTTGTACTCAACCTTCTCACTGTTCTCCAGCTCCAGCACATTATTCTTAAACGGGTCGGCCTGGCGAAACAAGTCAACGAAAGGAAAACTCGCATCTTCATGATGCAACTCGTTAACATTAATACCCACCGGTGGACGCTTACCAGGCTTCAGATAAGGAATTTCTGCCGTTAGAATTTCATGTGAGGCTGCGACAAATATCTCTTCTGCATCAGCCTGCTCCGCTGTATCAGCAACCGTACTATCAGGCACCACAACATCAATATGTTCTTTCTTTTGCGCAGCAAGGAAAGCTGCCACAGTAAAACCGGCCAGTGCCAGGGCAAGCAGAATCAACAACCATTTTCCCAGGGTCTTCATAGATGTCCGTATTAGAATTTTATGTATTAAATTTAACGGCTAAGTCACCCTTTGACAAGCACACACATACGCATGGCAACATCAGCTGATGACATTCTTTAATAAGACTAACAGAGAGTATAGGACAGAAGAAGAAAAGGCTCCCGGAGAAAAATGGGCTATAGATTATCTCCGGGAGATTTAAAGTACCCGCGTACCACCTTCCTCAGTTAAGGTGGCTGGTTTCCCTCGCGAGCAAGACTATACTAATACAAATTGTAACAATTGTAACCATTTCCGTTTCAGGAGCCGTAAAAAAACAAATAATTTATTCTATAGACAATAGATTTTATCTATCAACAAACTTAACCTGTTTTAAAAATAGACTCTGCATCTAAACCAGTTAACTTTTTAATTCCTTTGTATAAATACCAGAAAGCAAACCCCATCACGATCATCGACGGAATGACGATAACCGGATAACTCATCAACGTCAGCTTGCCCAACTCCTGATTATATTCAGCGGTTCCCGGGTCACTGACAACGATAACCTTTGCCAGAATATAATTCAGCACCGAAGACACCAGAAACGATGAAGATAATATCACCGTCGAACGCACAATCAGGTCTTTAAACGCACCATGATTATCACGGGTCTCCAGTTCCTGCTCTACTTTCGCTGTATCAACAATCAAATCATTATAAAACAGCGTTTTGATTAAGGGGTATTTCGTCTTTACTGAAGCTAATACCGCCAGGCCAATCAATGCCGGAATAGTCGCCTCTTTAACAGCCAACCAATGATTATCAATTTCCAGCAGCCCTATACCACCGGTTAGTAATACATTCACCAATCCAAGAGCCGCAATCAAATTGACCTTACGACGCTGAATAAAATCATATACGCCGTAACAAAACGGAAATGCTAAAGCAATGACAAAGCCCAGCTTGGAGCCAAGGTATTCTTCATTGGAAAGATAGAACAGGATAAATGCCGGAATAAGAATATTGACCGCAATACTGACCAGCGGATTCTCTTTCTGGTTAATCAGGGGATTATCGTCGCTCACTGCCTGCTTCTGCCTCATCTACAAAATTTGAATCCGGCAGAGAATACATGGCTCAGCAAAGATGTGCCACAGCAAATATCAGATTGAAAGAAGAGTCACCGGAGTGGTGAGCTGCTAAGCAGAGATGCTTTAGAGTAATGGTGCCCGGGGCCGGACTCGAACCGGCACGGTGTTGCCACCGAGGGATTTTAAGTCCCTTGCGTCTACCAATTTCGCCACCCGGGCAAAGTCTTTCAAGGATGGAGGCTAGGGTCGGAATCGAACCGGCGTAGACGGATTTGCAATCCGCTGCATGACCACTCTGCCACCCAGCCTTTATAAATCGTGGAGCGGGAAACGAGATTCGAACTCGCGACCCCGACCTTGGCAAGGTCGTGCTCTACCAACTGAGCTATTCCCGCTAAATATAAAGCCTGATAAAAAAAGCTCCTTCCTGAGGAGCTTTTTGAATTTGGAGCGGGAAACGAGATTCGAACTCGCGACCCCGACCTTGGCAAGGTCGTGCT
>JBMZDK010000060.1:0-17916 GCA_049614265.1 Thiolinea sp. | reverse complement strand
TGCAAATCTACAACTACGGCTCCATCAACATCGACCACATCTACCGCGTCCCACACCTGGTACAGCCCGGCGAAACCCTCGCCAGCCACGATTACCAACAGGTACTCGGCGGCAAAGGAGCCAACCAGTCCATCGCCCTCGCCAAAGCCGGAGCCAGCGTGCGCCACATCGGACGCTACCACGCCAACGATGATGCCTTACTGGAAAACATGCGCAGCGCAGGCGTGGACACCGGCCTGTTACAAACTACCGACACCCCCAGCGGCCACGCCATTATCCAGGTCGATGATAACGCCGAGAATTCCATCGTGCTTTATGCCGGGGCCAATCACAGTTTTAAGGCCAACGAACTCGCCGGTTTGCTGGAAAGCGCCCAGCCCGGTGACTGGCTATTGCTACAAAACGAATGCAGCTGTACCGCAGAAATGATCGACGCAGCAGTCGCAGCGGGCCTGAAAGTCGCATTCAATCCGGCACCAATGACCGAAGCTATCACTCAGCTTCCGCTGGAAAAACTCAGCGTATTATTCATCAACCAGATTGAAGCTCTTCAGCTATTACAGGCCGATATTATCAACCCACCAAGCGCTGAAGAAATGGCCACGCAACTCCAGCAGATGCTACCAAACACCGAAGTCGTAATTACCCTCGGCGCCAAAGGTGCCTGCCACGTTTATCAGGGCAAAACCCAATACGCCAAAGCCTGGAAAGTCGAAGCAGTCGATACCACCGGCGCAGGCGACACCTTCATCGGTTACTACCTACAGGCGATTACTGAAGGTAAAGCTGTAGATGTGGCACTAAAACAGGGCTGCGCTGCCTCCGCGCTGTGTGTACAACAAATGGGCGCATCCTCCAGCATTCCCACCGCCAGCGCCGTTAATCAATTTCTCGCCGGAGTAAATGCATGAAACAGCACAACAATGAACCTGCACACAAAGTCATCATCGACACCGATCCGGGGATTGATGATGCCATGGCGATTTTCACCGCGATGGCGCACGACGCTATTGAGTTGCTGGGGCTTACCACCGTATTCGGCAATGCCAGCATAGAAGACACCACCCGTAACGCGCTGCAGCTGGTGGAAATGTCCGGCTTGGATATTCCGGTGGCACAGGGTGCTGCTGTGCCTATAGAACAGGAACCACATCCCTACCCTGACTTTGTGCATGGCAAAAACGGCATGGCCGATCTGGGATTAGCCCCTCCGCAACGCCAGCCAGTCACACAAGACGCTGCAGATTTTATTATCGAACAGGTTAACGCCCAGCCCGGTGAAATCACATTAATCCCTATTGGCCCACTAACCAATCTGGCGCTGGCACTGGAACGTGCGCCGGACATCGCGCAAAAAGTTAAACAGGTCGTACTTATGGGCGGTACGATTCTGGAAAACGGCAATGTCTCCCCGGTGGCGGAGGCTAATATCTTCAGTGATCCACATGCTGCTGATAAAGTGATGACGGCAGAATGGCCGGTGACAGTCGTTGGGCTGGACGTCACCCACCAGGTGCTGCTGAGTCGTGAATTGTTTGCCGATATTGCCGCTAAGAATCCACGCGTCGGTGGTTTTATGCAGCAGGCCGCCGCGTTTTATATCGATTTTTACGAACGTGAGCGCGAGGCCTCGGATGGCTGTTTCGGGCATGATGTGTCTGCCGTTGCCTACGTGGTGCAACCCGACTTATTTACCACGATTAGCGGTGAAATCCGGGTGGCCACCGATGGCCCGGCCAGCGGACAAACCATTATGGATCGTAAACCATGGCGTAGCTACGCGCTACCTTACTGGGAACAGCAGCCAAAGCAACAAGCCTGTATGCAGGTAGATGCTGAAGCTTTGGTTGAATTGTTCCACAACAGCATGACGCATGACTGTTGGCAGAGTTAAGCTATGACACAGACACTCACTCCAGTTGATTATCAGGACACAAACGCAGCCGCCAAATTTGTCCACTCACTGCGCGATACCGGCTTTGCTGTCCTGAAAAACCACCCGCTATCGTCAGATCAAATCACCAACATCTACCAACATTGGCAGCAGTTCTTCAACAGTGCTGATAAAGAAAAATACCGTTACAACATAGACACTCAGGATGGCTTTTTTCCTCCCGACATTTCAGAAACGGCGAAAGGCCACCAGATTAAAGACATCAAAGAGTACTTTCATTTCTATCACCCCTGGGGGCAATGCCCGGAGCATTTGCGGGAAGAACTGGCTGCCTACCGAACGCAGGCAAATGAATTAGCGACGGAATTACTCAGCTGGGTTGAGGCCCATTCCCCTGCTGAAGTCTCTGCTTTATACAGTGAACCACTATCAGCAATGATCAAGGACAGCGGCCAGACCTTACTCCGTGTTCTGCATTACCCACCAATCAGCGGTGAAATACCGGAAGGGGCAATGCGGGCAGCAGCACATGAAGATATTAATCTGTTGACGATTTTGCCTGCGGCTAATGAACCGGGCCTGCAGGTAAAAAGCCGCGATGGCACATGGATTGATGCACCCTGTGATTATGGCCTGGTGATTGTGAATACCGGCGATATGTTACAGGAAGCCTCAGGTGGCTATTTTCCGTCCACAACCCACCGTGTCATTAACCCGCCAGCAGAAAATTGCAGGCAGTCACGTATCTCATTACCGCTATTTTTGCATCCGCGCCCGGAGGTTGTTTTATCCCGGCGTCATACCGCCCGTAGTTATTTGAAGGAACGCCTGCAGGAATTGAGAGGCGAAGGGTAGAGAACGATCTGACCCGGTGAACGCTCATAATGGCGCATCATGAATCGGAAACTCTTATGCCGCCTGACGCTGCTCCTCTGTCAGGCGCTCAATCGTCTTCAGCAGGTCAGGCAGCGTTTCCTCAAAATCGATCTCACCGGACACAATCTTATCAACACGCTGTTTATGCGGCTCCACATAACGGTTATGCATCGGGCGCACCGTCGTCAGGTATTGTTCCACCACACATTCCAACGTCCGCCCACGCTCCTGAACATCACGTAACAAACGTCTGGCAAGGCGCACATCAGGTGCGGTATCGACAAAAATCGACAGATCCAGGTAGTCAAAAATCCCTTCCAGCGCATACAGCAATACGCCATCCAGAATAATGACAGGTTTGCAGGCAATGTACTCAGTAATCGAAATACGGCTATGGGTTGGAAAATCGTAACAGGGAATATCGACATCTTCCCCCAAACGCAGCTGTCGAAGCTGGTCAAAAAACAGCTCCTGATCAATCGAATCAGGGTGATCATAGTTGCCTCTGATTGCCAGAGGTATATCAACCTGGTTTTTATAAAAAGCATCCAAACTCAGTAGCACAGTGTTATCAGCACCCAGCTGTTGACAAAGCATCGTTGCCAACAACGTTTTACCACCACCACTGCCGCCACTTATACCTATTATTTTGGGGCGTCTTATCGCATTTTGCATCATTTTGGCTCGCATCAAAAGACGAGGGCGATGATACCTTTATATACCCTATCTTTTAAAGTGGTTTTTACACGACGACGTGTTGTATTTACCTGACCTGATACGAACGACAGCACCCCGATACCGGTTCATTATTAAACAATCCTTCAACGCTGAACGCCACTTTTCGTTTGTTTAATGTGCTGTAACAAGACTTATTGTAAGTCAGGGTCAGGCGCAAACGATTCCACTTATTCCGCCCACGTACTTCAGTTTCAACAGCAACATTATGATATTTGCCATGTTTCTGACGTTTACGTGTGATAGGCATCCCGGTTTTGTGAGTTCCCAGTGTACCCCGCATCCACTCAGGCAATATTTCCACCTTCCAGAAAGGTGAGCTATTACCACACTCCAGAATCCACATCCCACTCTTCTTATTTTTAACGATATGATCAGTATTTTCGGGTTCCGGTGACGACTTTTTGGCAGCATCCTGTTCCTGCATATCCACAGCAGTATTTGCCGTTGCATTATCGGTAGCAGCCTGCTTTTCTAAATAGGCCTTACTAACCCAGCCACTTTTGCCCTGCCAATTCACTTCGACCCATTGTGTTCTGCCCACTTTTTTTGCACCGCCGGCTAATGAAACACCCGTTGCATCGTGAGGCAGTTTGCTGATCACACCGTTTTTTGTGCCCGGCCCGGAACGCATATTAAGCGTATCCCAGGACTCAACCTTAATAACCCTGTATTGTTCAGACGCGGTAACTGAAGCAGAAAATGCCAGCAACACCAATAATAAAGCACTGCAGAAAAATGACCGATTTTGCATATCCCCAATATCCCTTTGAGATTAAAGAAAAAACACAAGCAGTCTTTTAGTTTAAACAATGCGGTTTAAAATTGCATGAGAAAAAATTCAGCTACTGTACAGCTTCATCCTCATCATCCGCCAATCGGGACTCGTCTTTCTGGTAGTAATAATCGTATTTATTCAGCGTGTCACGAGTGAACAGCCATGCCTGGTTATAGGACAAACCACTGTTTTCAGGAATAATGATCTTCACATACAAATTTGTACCGTGCTCTGCTTTCAGTGCGCTCAACTCTGCATTCATTGTCGCAAAACTGACATTGCGGTAGTCCCCTGCCCCCGGAGGACGAATTCGGTAACCAGACTTACGATACATAACATCCACCACCGTTTTTCCTTTTGAAGAACGGGTCGGTTTTACCAGTTTCTGATACTTTTTATCCAGCTCCGCATATTCACCCTCTAAGCTGGCCAGCTTCAGGCTCTCTGCTGCTGTTTGCTCGCGCAGTTCTGCCAGCGCCTGCTCGCTGTTCTGGATTTCCTCCTGGCTGGCCGCCAGCTCTTTCTGCGCAGAAGCCAGCTCACTTTGCAACCGGCTGGTTTCAGTATTCAAATTCTGCTTTGCCGTATCCAGCTCACCCTGCAAACGGTTGCTTTCCTGAGTGAGCTGTTCCTTTGCCTGAGTCAGTTCTCCCTGTAAACGATTACGTTCCGCAGTCAGTAATTGCTGTGTTTGACTGAGATGCCCCTGTAAGTCACTGACGGTGCGAACCTGTTGCTGCAGATCCTGCCTGACAGTCACCAGCTCCCGCTCACGACGTTCAATCGTACGTTCCTGACTTAACTGCAGGTCTTCCAGACGACTGACTTCAGCCATGGTCTTCGCCAGCTGGTTGCGTGTCTCTTCATCCCGTGCGCGGCTGCGCAATAATTCCATTTCCAGCGAAGAGGTGCGCTGCTGAAAATATTCCAGCTGTTCTTCCAGCGTTGCGTTCTCCTGCAGGGTAAACTCTGCCAGCTGACTCGCCTGCTCCTCTGCAACCAGACTGCTTTTCAGCTCATCCAGCAAACGGGTATTGCTCATGACTACTGCTACTGTCACCAGCAGGAAAGTCATCACAATCACCATCATAATATCGGTGAACGAGGGCCAGAAGCTGTCCTCTCCGTTCTCGACATCATAGATATTACCCCAGCTCATCAGAGGCGCTCGCCTTCATCACGCGATGACTTGCCTTCACTTAAGCGGAAGCCTTCCCGTAGAGAATCACGGATAATGCGGATATCCCGGCTCCCTGAACCAATGCTATTCTGTAAATCATCAACTGCCAGCTGTAACCGGTCACCCGCCTGCAGGAAACGATTTTGTATTTGGGTAATTGACTCTGCAGCCATCCGCAGTTCACCGGTTAACACCGACACGTCATGCATAAGATTGCCTTCAACTGTACGGAATTGCGGCATAATATAGCGCGAGGTGACATCTTCAAGATTAGCCAGCAGCTGAGTACGAATATCCTGTAGCCGCAAATGGTAGTAGGTATAAAAAACGTAGCAGATAATAGCGGTGATTGTTGTACTGAGCGCTGTAGACATGCCCCCAATGATTGTACCCATCTTTTCCAGGCTGTCCGGCGAGTCCAGCAGGCCCGCAGCACCAACCAGAGCCACAGACAGTGAGACGATGGTGCCAAACACCCCGGCCAGAATCAGTGTGTTATGGACAAAACGGATCAGCGTAAAACGTGCTCCCTGTGACGCTGCCAGTGTCGCAGCTAGTGCGCCCTGATCCACCTCAGCATGCTGCTCTGAAATTTGTTTAATTGCCAGAAAACGATCCACAATCAATGAATTTTGCGACATATTGTAAGTGGGGTTAGCCACCTTATCGCGCATTCGTTCAATGAATTGCAGCAACGCCCCCTGCTCCCGGGCATAAGACAACAACACCAGAATAATGCGGAACAAACCAAACAAAAATAACAGCAAAATCGAGCCATTTAAAATCAACCCCATCTGACCGGTCTGGGTCGTTTGGAAAAACCCAATCACCCAATCACGCTGATAAAAAATCAATCCGGCTATGAGACATAACATGACAATAATCTGCACGATGGTCAGATAACTACGCATTCTTATTGATTTCAAGTGTCTAACTCCCCACTGTCCTTCAGATTGATTTCAGACTGTACCGGTATTCGCGGACTCCCCTCCAGAGGTTCGGCCTCAGCCAGTTCGCGCCCCGAAGTAATACCCAGTTCAGCCAGCTTACGCGCCCCCGGCATCACACTCCGCTCCAGCGACCCTAATAGTTTATTATAAGTATCGACACTCGCTTCAACATTTTTACCCAGTTTCTCCACATGAGCGGTAAAAACCGTTAAACGCTTATGCAGTTCAGTACCGACATCACGGATTTTACGTGCATTATCGGTTAATACCGATTGCTGCCAACCGAATGCCACCGCCCGTAACAGCGCCATCAGAGTCGCCGGGGTTGCCAGTATCACCCGCATATCCAAAGCATCCTGCATCAGGTTTTTATCCTGCTCCAGCGCCGCCCCCAAAAACTGCTCACCCGGCATAAACAGCACCACAAAATCCGGCGCATTCTCAAACTGTTCCCAGTATCGCTTCCCGGCCAGGGTACGCACATGCTCCCGCACGCGTTTAGCATGGTGTTGCAGATGGTGCTGCCGCCGGGTTTCATCTTCCGTCTCAAAGGCATCCAGATACGCATCCATCGGCGACTTCGCATCAATCACCAGCTCACGCTTATCCGGCATGCGTACAAGCATATCAGGCCGGATAACGCGCTCTGCATTACTGCGCTGCACCTGTTCCATAAAATCACAGTGCTCAACCATTCCGGCCATCTCAGCAATACGCTTCAGGCTCAGCTCGCCCCACTGACCACGCATACCCGGTGTGCGCAATGCTGTCGATAACTTACTGGTTTCCTGACGCAGGGCCATCTGGTCTGCGCTTAAGTTCCTCAGCTGCTCGCCTAAAGCTCCAAAAGAAGCCTGACGGCTCTGCTCAATGGTTTGAATCTGCTGCTCTGTTTTTTCAAGTGCCTGCTTTATCGGATCAACCAGATGATGAATTGACTGCTGACGCTGCTCCAAATCAGCCTTCGACTCACTATGGAAACGCTGCATGCTCTGCTCTGCCAGCTGGAGGAACTGCTGATTATTCTCCCGTAAAGCACGCTGAGAGGCGACAGAGAAAGTATTGTGCAGCCTGTCCTGTGCATCATCCAGCATGCGTAAACGCTCTTCATGCATCTGTTCTTCATTCTGCAGCTGTAATTGCAGGCGATCAATTGTCCGCCGGGCCTGTTGTAAAGGACGGTTATAAATAAAGTACGCCAGCAGCACACCCAGTAAAAACATCAGCAATGCAACAATCAACAGAATATTATCATCAACAAATTGCCCAACACCTGAATTCACTGTGTTCACCGGCTAACTCGCTTTAATCCGGGCAGGCACCGTGATTTTATTGAGGCCTTATTTTGTAAAAAGCCAGTGAATACCTGCTGCTGATAAACTAATTGAACGCTTCCTGCATCCACATGGACAGAAGATACGTGTTCTATTGGGTAGATATCACCAACCAACTTAAAGCCGGAACCGGAGACTGACATGCATAAAGTCCAGAATTTCAGAATGATCACGCTGATTATCGCATTGATTGCCAATATCACGCTATTCTCCACACCTGTATCAGCACTGACGGATATGCAGGGTAACAACAAACAAATCGAAAAAATAACGGGCCAGGGAAAATGGACAATATTTAAGGTCTGGGCATCAGATTGTCATGTTTGCCAGCAAACCATTCATTACCTGACTGAATTTAAAAAAGCTTATCCTGCGGCAGATGTTTACGGCATTTCTGTTGATGGCCAGCCAGATAAAGCTAAAGCACAGGCATTTATCAAACGCTTTAATCTGAAGTTTCCTAATTTATTAACTGACGTGGTCGAAATCGACGATTTCTTATATCGCCAGGCAGGTGAAACACTCATGGGCACACCTACTATGATCGTCTATAATCCCCAGGGTAAGTTACTCGCTGTACAACCCGGCCCGGTAACTGCGAAGGATCTCATCAGCTTTATCCGGCGTGAAGAGCAGCAAAACGGTGCCGAATAAACCTGAGTCAAACTGATACGGATAATGATCAACGATGCCTTTCCTGCAACACTTTATGAATCAAGCAATTGTCAAAACCTTTAGCTATGCATTAGTGACTACTGTAATGCTTATCCTCAGTTCACCGGCTTACGCATTAAGCGATATGCAGGGGAATGACAAAAAATTTACCGATATGATTGGGAAAGGCAAATGGACAGTATTTGAAGTGTGGTCTTCAGAATGCCCCGCCTGTCCGGATGCAGTGTTTTATATGAACAATTTGAAAAGGCGTTATGCAAAAGCTGAACTCATCGGTATTTCCGTTGATGGTGATTATGGAACGTCAGGCCGTCAACAAGCTCAGGATTTCATCAAACAGCATAAAATTATCTTCCCTAATCTGTTCAGCAGTTCCGTAGAGGTAGACAATTTTCTCCACCTGCACAATGAAACCCTGTTTGGCACGCCTTCCGTTTTAATCTTTAATCCTAAAGGACAGCTCCGTGGCATTGAAGTGGGCGCCATTATTTCTCAGGATGTGATTGATTTTATTGAGCGGGAAGAAAGTGCGGGAAATTAAAATTCAAGGCTGAGGCAAGAAACGTACTTGCCTCAGTGTTCCTGAGGATGCTTGCAATAACTATAAGAAATTTACCATTCAGAATTTTCTACACAGAACATAAGCAGCCGGGTCTTTTACCTTACACCGTACTCTTACTGTGCTCCCCGCTCAGGCAATGCAATATTTAATTCCAGAATATCGCAATCAGCGCCTTTCTCGAACTGTACATTGACAGCATCTTCATCAATAGGGACATACTTATTAATTACCCCCATAATGTCACGGCGCATCTGTGGTAAGTAATCCGGGCCGCCCCGATCCAGTCGCTCGTGTGCAATTACAATCTGTAGCCGTTCCTTGGCTAACTGCGCACTTTTGGGTTTCTTTTTACTAAAATAATCGAATAATCCCATGGCTTTTATCCTCCAAACAAGCGCTTGAAAATTCCCTTTTTCTCAACTTCGAGGAAGCGGTGTGGCACAGTTTCGCCCAGAAAACGCTGCACAAAATCTTCATATGCCTGCCCTGCTCTGCTTTCCTTATCCAGAATTACCGGTGTACCACTATTAGATGCCTGTAACACTCCCTGAGACTCAGGAATAACACCAATCAAAGGCACAGCCAGAATTTCCAGAATATCCTCCAGCGCCAGCATGTCACCATTTTCCACACGTTCAGGTGAATAACGTGTAATCAGCAGGTGTTCACGAATAGCCTCACCCTGCTTTGCTTTCCGGGTCTGGCTCTGCAATAAACCAAGAATCCGATCCGAATCGCGTACTGAGGACACTTCCGGATTGGTTACAATGACGGCATCATCAGCAAAGTGCATTGCCATCGCAGCACCTTTCTCAATCCCTGCCGGCGAATCACAAATGATAAAGTCAAAATCATCTTCGCTCAGCTCATTGAGCACCTTTTCCACACCTTCCTGTGTTAAGGCATCTTTATCCCGGGTCTGAGAAGCCGGAAGTATGTATAAATTGTCGGTGCGTTTATCCTTAATCAGTGCCTGCTTAAGGTTTGCCTCACCGCTAATCACATTGACAAAATCATAGACCACACGCCGTTCACAACCCATGATTAAATCAAGATTCCGCAAGCCAACATCAAAATCAATAACAGCCGTTTTATAACCTTTTAACGCCAGCCCGGTGGCAAAAGCCGCGCTGGAAGTCGTTTTACCGACGCCTCCCTTACCCGAAGTCACGACAACGATTCTGCTCAAAACCCATTCTCCTTAATCTTTACTGAGGCCATTCTACTATACTCCTTCCATGGCATCATATTGCTACAATTTTCAGTTTCTCACCATCCAGATAAACCATCACAGCCTGCCCCTTCAGGTTATCTTCCATTTCATCCAGCAAGCGATACCGACCGGCAATCGCTACTAATTCTGCTTCCAGGTGCTGGCAAAATATCCGGGCCTCCGTATCACCCTGCACACCCGCTAACACCCTGCCGCGCAAAGCACCATAAACATGAACCGAACCACCTGCTAACAACTCTGAACCGGCACTGGTTTGCTGCAACACCACAATATCACCATCCGGACAATATACCTGCTGTCCCGAACGTACCGGGCGTTCAACCATCATTAAACGCTGCACCGGCTCAGCAACCGGTTTGTTTTTTACCGGCGGTGTTCGGGTCTGACTGCGCCCCGGGCGCAAAATCGCCCAACCGGCCTTGACTGCCGACTCCTCAGAGTCTTCCGGCAGATTCCGGATACCAACAGGAATCAAACCCGCTTCCACAATCAATGTTTTGAAATGCTGAAAATCAAAAGCTTCTAACTGCTCGGCAACCTGCTGACAATCGACAATGACCGGGCTGCGTTCCAATACCTGCCAGGCTGTTTCACGCTTCTCCTGTATCGCCTGTGTGATGGCATTCATATCCACAGCATGCAGCAGCAGGACATTCAACAGGGACATTTCTCCCTTAAGCTCAAAAACCGGTTTTTTCAAGATTTATCCACTCCGTTGAATCAAATGTTCCAGAAAAAAATTGTCTAAATAATCTATAAAATCAAACACAGTCGAAACACCCTAAGATAAAACCCATAACCAGCTGATTTATCTAAATTTTAAGGTATTGAAGCTTGTCAAAAAAACAGCAACCCGGCGCAACAGCCAGACCAATACCCTATAAATTTAAATTATTCGAATATGCAGCATAATTAATTTCCTGTAACATCCATTTACACAACTCACAGGATGTTCCATAAGGGTAGGGACAACTGAATCAATACCTGTATCGAAAGATACCAAACACTCCTCACTTCAGGGCAGGGTGATGAAAAATAATATGTTAAAACAGCGATTTTTATCGATAAGCATCGCGAGCGTGTTTTTGTGCTTATCAAGCGGGTCAGTCGCGGCCACTAAAATTCCGGAGCTTGGCACCGTTTACAATCCGGCTAAACAGCTTGAAATTGCTAAAAGACTGATTGACGATCCGGGTACCAATACAACTGACTTTGAGACAGGTTTAAAATGGCTCAAGCTGGCGGCGGCTCAACAACATCCGGAAGCACTTCTCATGCTTGGATTCTACCATGAATACGGGGTAGACGGGATAGCACAAAACTATGACAAAGCTATCTCATTATATAAACAGGCTGCCGGTAAAGGCTTTACCGCTGCTCAATTTACACTCAGCCTGTTATTCTTCCGTAGTGATACACCCGTTTATAATGTTGAATCAGGACACTATTGGTTAAAACAAGCTGCCAGTAATAATGATGCACAGGCACAATATAATCTGGCCATGTTCTACAAAGAGAACCCCGGTTTACAAGCCAACGATCAGGATATGTTGATCTGGTTACATCAGTCTGCGGACAATGGTTATAAACAAGCCCAATACACATTAGGCACTTATTATCTGCAGGGAAAATACGTCGTAATTGATGCCGGAAAAGCACTTTCCTGGTTTGAACAGGCAGCCCATCAGGGCGATGCGCCATCCCAATATAATATTGCGCTGATGTATGAACGCGGCAATGGTGCGGCGAAAGATCAGGAAAAAGCCATTTATTGGTACAAGCTGGCCGCAACACAAAAAGAACCCGGCGCGCAATTTAATCTTGGGCGTAAATACCTATTCGGCCAGGGACTGCCTAAAGATATCAACAAAGGCATTCGTTTAATCTCAGACTCCGCTGATGCTGGCAACCCTGCTGCCCAAACTATGCTGGCAAATCACTTTCTCATTGGTCAACATACTGAAAAAGACTTCTCCAAAGCCTTTCAGCTTTATATGGCAGCAGCTAAAAACAACTATCCGGAAGCACAATTTCGCGTCTCGGTTATGTTCGCCAAAGGCCAGGGCGTGACAAAGGATGAGAAAAAATCAGTTCACTGGATCAGCAAAGCCGCTAATCAAAATCACCCGACAGCACAATATGGCCTGGGTGCTTATCTGTTTAATGGCGTTGGTGTGGAAAAAGACCTGTTTCTGGCGGCCTACTGGATGTCCCTGGCAGCTTTGCAGGGCCAGAAGCACGCCTTGGAATCCCGTGATTCTGTTATCAAATTACTCAGCGACTCAGAAATAGATGACCTGAATAAACGCATTGATAAAATCGGTAAAATACAGCAACAATAAACTGGCAGGCTTTAAATCTCTGCAACTATAAAACAAAAGAAACATTCACACAGCGTCTGTTTATAAAAAGAAGCCTATGGCAACAGACGCTGACGTGGGCCATCGTGTACAATGCAGCCCTCTTTAATTTCTGTACAAAACATCATGGCTGATAGCACTGCCCTACATCCGGTTTACCCTCCGCCCAAGCAAGGCCTCATCCGTTGGGGGCAATTGTATGGCAGTTCTCAGGACTGGCTGATCGCTCAGGCTGCCAGTGAGTTCAAAGGCATTTCCCTGCTGGTTACCCCGGATATTCACCAGGCCCATATCACAGAAGCTGCCCTGAAATTCTTTGCACCAACGCTAAAAACGCAAATTTTTCCGGATTGGGAGACTCTGCCCTACGACTTATTCTCTCCACATGAAGACATTATTTCAGATCGCCTGAAAACACTGGCGGCACTACCGACCATGCAGAGTGGCGTACTGCTTGTCCCGGTCACCACTCTGATGCAACGGCTGGCACCTGTTGATTATGTGCAACAACATAGCTTAATACTCCGCACCGGAATGAAACTAAATATCGATAGTTTCAGGCAACATCTGGAAAAATCCGGTTACCGCAATGTCAGTCAGGTCATGGAACATGGCGAATATGCAACGCGGGGAGCCTTATTGGACCTGTTCCCCATGGGCAGCAGCCAGCCTTACCGCATCGACCTGTTTGACGACGAAATTGAGACCATCCGTAGTTTCTCCGCTGAAACACAACGCACCGAAGAAAAATTAGAGCAGGTAGAACTATTACCGGCACGGGAATTTCCATTAGATGAACAGGGCATTCAGCAGTTCCGGGCAAACTATCGTACACAGGTCGATGGTGATATCACATTAAGCCGTGTGTACGATGATGTCAGCAAAGGTAACCCATCATCCGGCATCGAATATTTCCTGCCTTTATTCTTTAACAGTACGGCCCATCTGTTTGACTATCTGCCTACCAAAGCACTTGTAATTCAAATTGGTGATATTCCTGCTGCCATCGAAAATTTCTGGGATACCGTCAACCATCGCTATGAAGAACGTCGGCATGATATTGAACGCCCAATATTAACCCCATCTACACTGTACACACCTCCAGAAGAATTAGAGCAGTTACTGCAGCAACAACGCCTGATCAATACGCAACATTTTGAACATCAGCAAAGCGCACAAAACTATGGCACCCGCGCTCTGCCTTCACTGCTGATTCACCCACGACATGAACAGCCACTCATGCTATTGCATGACTTTCTGAAAGACCTCAAAGGTAAAATATTATTCACGGCAGAATCACCGGGGCGACGTGAAGCACTAATCAGCATGCTGCGTGATAACCAGCTCAGTATTAGTACCGTTGACACCTGGCAGGGCTTTCTCAATAGCAACGAACTTATGTGCGTCACGGTAGCACCGCTGGAAAGCGGTTTCACACATATAGAATCAGGCATTGCTGTTGTACCTGAAGCTTTATTACACGGAGATCAGGTCAGGCAAAGTCGTCGTCGCTCCCGCCCTACCCGTGATGCTGATGCCATTATCCGCAATCTAACCGATCTGAATGAAGGCGCGCCGGTTGTTCACGAAGAACACGGAATTGGGCGTTATTTAGGTATGCAAACGCTGACCACTGGTGGCATCACCTCTGAATATCTGATGCTGGAGTATGCCGGCGGCGACCGTTTATATGTCCCGGTGGCTTCTCTGCACCTGGTGAGCCGCTACACCGGCGCTGCTGCTGATAACGCGCCATTACATAAACTGGGCACCGAAGTCTGGGAAAAGAGCCGGCGTAAAGCAGCAGAAAAAGCACACGATGTTGCCGCTGAATTACTGGAAATACATGCCCGTCGTGCAGCACAGAAAGGCCAGAGCTTTGCATTAGATGAGTCTGATTACCGCTTATTTGCCAGTGCATTTCCATTTGAGGAAACACCGGATCAGGCACTGGCCATTGAATCTGTCATTGCTGATATGGCATCAGAACAACCAATGGATCGTGTGGTTTGCGGCGATGTTGGCTTTGGGAAAACCGAAGTGGCTATGCGGGCTGCTTTTGTTGCTGCTAACGAAGGCAAACAGGTTGCCATGATTGCACCCACAACATTATTGGTACAGCAACACCTAAACAACTTTCTCGACCGCTTTGCTGACTGGCCATTTCGCATTGAGTCAATTTCCCGCTTCAAAACCGCAGGCCAGCTGAAAAAAGCCCTGGATAGTCTCGCTGCCGGACAAATTGATATCATGATCGGCACACACAAATTACTTCAACGTGATGTGGTGTTCAAAAACCTCGGGCTGGTCATTATTGATGAAGAACATCGCTTTGGTGTGCGCCATAAAGAACAGCTGAAAAAGCTGCGGGCAAATGTGGACATGTTAACCATGACCGCCACGCCAATTCCACGCACCCTGAATATGTCGCTGTCTGGTTTACGTGATCTGTCAATCATTGCGACCCCACCGGTACAGCGCCACGCAATTAAAACCTTTGTCAGCGAATGGAGAAACGGGCTCATTCAGGAAGCCTGTGCCCGTGAAGTTGCACGGGGAGGGCAGGTTTATGTGCTGCACAATGAGGTCAAAAGCATTGAAAAAATGACCAATGACCTAAGCAAGCTCATGCCGGATATTAAAGTGCAGTTTGCCCATGGCCAGATGCGCGAACGCGAACTGGAATCCATCATGCAGGATTTCTATCATCAGCGTTTTCAGATTCTTGTTGCTACCACTATTATTGAGAGCGGCATCGACGTTCCGACAGCGAATACCATTATTATTAACCGGGCCGATAAACTTGGCCTGGCTCAACTACATCAGCTTCGTGGTCGTGTTGGTCGCTCGCACCACCGGGCTTATGCCTACCTGATTACACCACCGAAAAAAGGGCTGAGCACCGATGCCCGTAAACGCCTTGAGGCTATTGAATCGCTGGAGGATCTCGGTGTTGGCTTCACGCTCGCCACCCATGACTTAGAGATACGTGGGGCCGGTGAACTGCTCGGTGATGATCAAAGTGGTCAGATACAGGAAATTGGCTTCACCCTGTACAATGAATTACTGGAACGGGCAGTCAAAGCACTCAAGTCCGGACAGATGCCGGAACTGGAAAAACCGCTGCATAAACTCACTACCGTCGATCTTGGCAGCCCCGCGCTAATTCCGGAAGATTATCTGCCGGATGTGCATAGTCGTTTAATTTTGTACAAACGAATCGCCAGCGCGGCTAATGAAACGGAACTACGCGAGCTGCGCATCGAGATGATAGACCGCTTCGGCATGCTTCCGCCACAGGTACAAACCCTTTTCGCGACGACCCGAATAAAACTTGCCGCTCAGGAAATGGGAATCCGCAAACTGGATATGAGCGCTGCAGGTGGACGCATTTTGTTTGACGAACAGCCCAACATTGATCCGATGAAGATTATCGAACTGATTCAGCGCCGCCCATGGTCATTCAAACTGGATGGGCAGGATAAACTACGCATTACTAAAGAAATTGAAGATTTAGACCAACGGGTCGACTGGTTATTAAAGCTACTGGATGATATTGCGCTCAAACAAGCAGATAAACAGATTGCCTGAGAATTACCCTATGACAAACTGTGGCAGTGAATACGCTACAGGCAAACCAAACTGCACGGGGTAATCAACGTGTACAAAATACAAACCATCGGCTGGTGCAGTAACACCAGCCTGCGTTCTGTCACGCACAGCTAATAAATCTGCAATCCACTCCGCTGGCCGATCCCCTTTACCCACTGCCAGCAAAGAGCCAACGATATTCCGCACCATATGGTGTAAAAAGGCATTCGCTTTAATATCGACGTAAATACAGTCACCTTCGCGGCTGATAGTAATTTCCCGGACTTCCCGCCTTGCATGCCTGGCCTGACAACCCGCCGCACGAAAACTACTAAAATCATTTTCACCCAACAGGTGTTGGGCAGCCTGATGCATAAGATCTGCATTCAGCCGATGATAGTTCCAGGTTACCCGCCCATTCAGTAATGCAGGTCTGGCTGGTCGGTTTAACAGGATATAGCGGTAACGGCGCGCTGTGGCTGAAAACCGCGCATGAAAATCACTGTCCACCGGTTGTACCCAGCGTAGCGCAATCCCATTCGGCAATTTCACATTGCTACCCATTAACCATCCGCGTATCGGACGTTCTGCTGTAGTATCAAAATGAATAATTTGTCCAACCGCATGCACACCACTATCGGTACGCCCGGCGCAAACCACGCTCACCTCATGATCCGCAACCTGAGATAACGCCCGCTCCACTTCTTCCTGTACCGATGGCGCATGCCCTAAACGTTGCCAGCCACAATAGGCAGAACCATCATATTCAACACAGGCAGCCAAACGTTGCGTTTCTGTTTTCACGCTGATATTTCCTTTCCATACAAAAACCAGGCACAAAAAAAGGCCGGCAAATCTGCCGACCTTTTTTTGTTATAACGCTATTTTAACTCAGGCTCAACCCGTCTGGTGCAATAAAGTTTCAGCCTCACGGCGCTGATTATCATTACCTTCCACCATGACCTCTTCCAGCGTACTGCGCGCACCTTCAATGTCGCCCATATCCAGATAAGCACGAGCTAAATCCAGCTTGGTACTGATATGCGCTTCATGCAGGTCGATTTCCTCATCAGGCATATCCAGGAATGACAAAGCATCATCAATATCACCCAGCCAGCTATCTTCACCTTCAGCATTTTCCGCTGCAACCGGCTCATCGCCTGAGGTATAGAACGTATCCTGTGGCAGAATTTTCTTCAACCCGGACTCTTTATCCAGATGCAGGTTTAAATTAGTGACATTATCAGCAGCACCAACAGCTTCATCTGCAACAGCCTCAACCTGCTCCTGTGCTTCGGCTGCAATATCCTGAGCCGGGGCCGGATTAACATTCTCCAGATCGAAATCAAACGTTTCGAGATCAGGCAAATCAGATTCGCCCGCTAACGGTTGCTCTAACAGCTGGGTTTCATCTGATGGCAGCTCGCCAAGATCAGGCAGGTCATCTAAAGACTGCTCAAAATCCAGTGTATTATCAACACCATCTGCAACATCAGTATTTAAATCCGGTAAGCTGGCATCAAAATTTAAAGCATCTTCCACAGCTTCGCCGGCATTATCCAGTGCATCGCTAACTTTATCTTTTCCGCTCATTACCGCTGCAGCAGTTGCACCGGCGGCGGCAACTGCACCCGCTGCCAAACCACCCATCAAACCAATGCCATCATCATTCTGATCAGCCGCTGCTTCAGCCTCAGGATTACCATTTAGCAAATCATCAAAATCCAGCTCATCACCCAGAGGGTTC
>JBMZDK010000059.1:0-17951 GCA_049614265.1 Thiolinea sp. | reverse complement strand
GTCACTTGAGTTCTGCTACTGTTGCCACCATTTTACAGAATTGACCAAGGTGCAGGAGCTTTTAATGGCCACTACGAATACCACCCATCAGGGGCAAGCCTCAGGTAATGTTATGCCTGATGTGGCCAGTCAGCCTCACGCCGGCCCGAAAGGGGCTTTAAACTGGGTTGGCATGAGTGAGATTGAAATCCCGGTTTTTGTCCTGAATAACCAGGGCGAAAAGATCCAGACACTGGCGCATGTCCAGGCTTACGTTAATCTTGCTGATCCCGATGGCAAAGGTATCCACATGTCACGGCTGTTTCTGGCGCTGGATGAAATGCTGGCAATGCATGAGTTAACGCCTGAGTTACTGCACAAAACGGTACAGCGCTTTGTCACCTCACAGCACGGTTTGAGTACCGCTGCATTCCTGCAGTGTCGTTTTGATTATTTTGAGAAACGCCCATCGCTGAAAAGCAATAACCGGGGCTGGCGTAGTTATCCGGTAAAATTAACTGCGATGCTACGCGATAGTGATTTTTCGGCTGAAATTGCTTTGGATGTTCCTTATTCGTCGACCTGTCCCTGCTCTGCCGCGCTGGCACGTCAGCTGATTCAGGAAGGTTTTCGTGATGCTTTTGGTGCTGACGGTGAGGTTGATGCGGAAGCTGTTTATCGCTGGTTAGGGACTTCTGAAGGGATAAACGCAACGCCACACAGTCAGCGCAGTATGGCGCAGGTCAAAGTGAAACTGAGTGAAATCACCTCCCGTTTGCCATTAAGTGCTTTGATTGATCGTGTTGAGCATGCGCTGCAGACACCGGTGCAGTCTGTGGTGAAACGTGAAGATGAGCAGGAGTTTGCCCGCCTTAATGCGGCAAATCTGATGTTCTGTGAAGATTCAGCCCGGCGATTATTACACGCATTATCAGCCGATAGCAGCATTAGTGATTTCTGGATTCGGGTAAACCATCTGGAAAGCCTGCATGCCCATGATGCTGTTGCAGTTGTCGTGAAAGGGGTTGAAGGCGGGTATTCAGATGAGCCCGGAGAGTTTATAAGTAGCTGATCATTTTCGCCGTAACTGACTCTATAGACTATGCTAAAAGCATAAAAAAATAACCGGAGTCAGTCATGGTGTTGCGTCACCCACGTTTCAGAAACAATCTGCGTTTGCAGCGGGCTGCCGAAAATAGTCCGGCCTTAAAGCCGGGTGACCCCGATGAACTGGCTGTGTCTATTGTTCAGCGTGCCCTGGTGGATCTGGGGTATGCTATGCCGCGTTCTACCAATGATGATGGCCGTCTGGATGGTGATTATGGTAATGAAACCGTAACGGCTATCCGGAGTTTTCAGCGTGACCAGGGCCTACAGGTCGATGGTAAAGCGGGGCGTGATACGATGCGCCGTCTGGATCAGGTCGCGCCAGCCATTAGTTCGTCGTTGCCTGAACCTACGCCTTCTCCGCCAGACCCGTTAATCAGAGAACCGGATGACAGTAATGCTGGCCCTTCAGTGCTGCTGAGTTTTGATGATGGCCCTGCTCCTGTCACTGCATTGATCAGCATTTTGAATACCCTGGCGGCCAATGATATTCAGGCAGACTTTTATCTGTTGGGTAAAGAAGTCGCACAGCATCGCCATGAAACCCGGCGAATTGTGGCAGCGGGGCATAAGGCACAGAACCACTCCTGGAGTCATCCAAATCTGGCGAGGCTGAGTGAGGTTCGGGTGCGCTCGGAATTGCAACGGACGCAGCTGGCTATTCAGGAGGCAAGTGGTTTTACGCCAACCAAAATACGTCCACCGTATGGAGCGGGTGGCTGGGCCGGAAATTATGACCGTGAAATAGTACGGGTGGCTCGACAGCTTAACCTGGCGATTCATAACTGGGATATAGATACAGAGGACTGGCGACGGCCTGCCGGATTGGGTGCTGCCAGACTGCAAGCCATTAAACGTCAGTTAAAAAATCACCCACGTCAAACCGCTCTGGATGTATTAATGCACGTTAGTCATGCTACTGCGAGAGATTTACCAAACTTTATTGTCCAACTAAAGCGCTGGGGTTATGGTTTTGCCCGCCCATAATTGCGCAGATGGAAATGCCCGGGCATTGATGGCCGGGGTATTTTCATGGCGGGTCTTAACTGCGGAGAAGAATCTATGATGCTGCGCAGGAGGTTAAGATGATGAAAATAACAGGCGCAATGCTGATGCTGTGTGTATGTAGTCTGTTCTTGTTGAGTGGCTGTGACTATTTTGCTGATGATGAAGTAAAGCAGGCGAGTCGTTCCTATCAGCAGGCACAGGATGTTGCCAGCCTGGAAATGTTGCATAAACAGTTAAAACCGGGCATGACACGTAATGAGGTCGAGTCTTTACTCGGGACTGCGCAATACTCTCCCATCGCAGGTGTGGATTATTACCCCTCGGCGAAAGATGATCCCAGCCAGTATTCAAGCATTGGGTTGGTTGTGGAATACGTCAACGAACAGGAAGAAACCACAAATCAGGTGCAAAAATTCTGGCTGGGAGAGGTTGGGGAGTAATTTGTTAGCAACAACCTGAGCCGGTTTTCGCCGTTTCCGGTGCACAGCAGGTTTGTTCTGCAGCATCCGTTTTGGTTGTGCTATCCGGTAACATGGCGTGGTATGTTTGTGCTTCACCCATTGTATGGTAGTGCTCCCAGGCAATGCCGGACGGGTCAGTTATCCAGTGTTTTTTGCTGTTTGCATAACAGCAGGTGGTTTCCCCTTCATCTAGAATGTCTTCACCAGCTGCTGCTTCTGCGCGCTGTCTTAGTGTATCCAGCTCGCTGTCATTATCTGCCTGGAAACCAAAGTGATTCAGGCCATTGTTGTCGCCACGGTTGGAAATAGCAAAATTGATCATTGGGTCGTCCAATAACCATTTTACATAATCCTGTTTTTCAACAGTGGGTTGTTGGCCGAACAGATTGTTATAAAACAGGGTGCTTTTTGCCAGGTTTTCAACGGCAAGATGAACATGAAAACGTTTCATTAGGTATCTCCTTGAGTTTTGGACAGGCCGCAAAAGGCGCTTACCTGTCATTATGGCTCTATAATATATGATTTTTCGTATATATGAAATAGCGAATGTTTTTGGCAAGCCAGATGACTAGCATTGCCGGGAAATTAGCAGCAGGAGCGTACCAGGCGTTTGATGTCCTGCAGGTAAAGAGTTTCCTGCTGACTACCGCGCAAAAGGTTTTCCAGCATGTCGAGTGCCCAGACCGGCAGCTGTTCATGGGGGCTGTAGAAAACCCAGAGTCCGGCTTTACGGGTTTGCAGCAGACCACTGTCACGCAGAATAGCAAGGTGGCGGGATATTTTGGGCTGAGCCATTTCCAGAGCGCCTGTAAGGTCACAGACACATAGTTCGCCCTCTGCAAGAATGAGCATCATTACCCGTAAGCGGGTTTGATCAGCGAGAGCTTTTGTAAGGGTTTCCAGTTGCACAGCATGCTCTTTGCAGATTACTTAGTCTGCTTTAATTAAGACAAACTAACCGTATCATTTTTTCGGGCAAAGTTGAGCAGTATAGGCAGTTGTTCGGGAAATTATCACAAGTATATGCATACAGCTTTCAGGAATTTAATGCTGCTATTATTCTGCCAGTTCAGCTGGCTTTGTGCACCTGAAAGCTTTTGTGGGCTGCTGGATTGTGTTGGTGTTCCTTTGTGGCGTACGTTTAGTTAACGGCCAATCTACTCTGTCGTAGTTCTGGTGCAGATACTATCCATACGGCAATAGCAGCTATAAATAATCCGATTAAATCAATATGACCTAAACGTTCACCAAAAGCAAAATAGGCGATTAGCATTGTTGCTGGTGGTGAAAGATATAACAGGCATGATACTTTAATTGCTGGTAGCTTACGCAATAAAACGAACATTAAGCCATAAGCGCTTAGCGAAACTACCCATGCTAACCAGGTAATTGAAAAGATTAATGGTTCTCCCCAGGTGGCATTGAAGTTTTCAAAAAAACCAGCCATTGGAATAATGATGGCTAAAGCCCCGATACAATGAATGAGCAACATGAGTAAAATTGGGGTTTCTGCTTTATTGCCTTGTTGTATTTTTAATTCCATACGTCGGCTTATTAACGTTGCAAGGCTAATGGCGACTGTCGATGCCAGTAACAGAGCATATGCAAAGGGTGAGCCGCCTAATGAAATGCGATCGCCAATGACCAATAATACCGCGAGCAATCCAAGGAAAAGGCCAAGCCATTGACGGACGCTGACTGTTTCACCAGTGAGTGGTGCTGAAATGACTGCTGTAATAAGTGGCTGTAAAGCCAGCACAAATGCAACAAGGCCAACAGAAACACCCAGATCCATTGCACTCAAGCTGGTGGATAAATAAATAGCGTGAGATAAAACTCCGACGACAAGGTGCGATATTAATTCACTAATGCGCAATGGTTTCCATGCGTTGAAAATACTCACCAATATCAGTAGTGTGGCGACTACTAAGGCATAACGCCACATTAATAATGTAAAAGTTCCGGCATAACCCAGTGCATACTTTGAGCCAATCCATCCTGAACTCCATAAAAAGACAAAAAAGATGCTCAAAGGAATAATTCCAATGCTTAAGGTGCGCATATTCCCTCGCTTAATTTTATTTATTACCTACATCAAAAATAGGATAAAAATAAAAAATAGTAAGGGTTAAATTTGTACAGTTTAATTTAATGGGGGTAAAAGGCAGATAAAAGGTGGTTTTTGATTAATGGCGTTTATTTGGTTTCTATATGCCTGGAATGCCATTGTTAAGGTTGGAATTGCAGTTTTTGAGTTAATAAATTTCCGTTTTTAATGTTTGTGAATGAGCCAGGTAAACAACGCGCAGCCCCTTCCTTGTAAAAGGGGCTGGCGATTGGGTTGTTGAACGTTTCGGTTTTAGCTTCTAAGTAGCATGACAGAAGTTTTCAGGTGCATACTCCAGCGGTGAAGAAGGATGTAGGCGCAAAAATATCTGATAACTTTTGCATGCAGGCTTAGTCATTTTGATGAGGCCGGGGCATTCTACCGGGAACAACAAAATTGGCTGAGAAGGTGTCATTACCCGGGTGTAGCAGAATATTCCCCATCAGCAAATTAACATCGTTGTTTGGCCCGGCGAACAGTGTGACACCATCCAGGTTGAAATCTGTCTGGCGATAACCCTGCAGCCGGTAGTTACTGTTCACCGTTTCATTGGCCGGATTAATGAGTACAGTGCCTAATACAATATTGGCATCGTTCCCCGGTCCGTTACCAATGATGCTATTGCTCAGATTGGCCTCGCCCCCCCAGAGTACGGCGATATCCGTACCGTGCAGGCGTCCGTTTTCACCATAAACAGCAGTTGCTGGCAGAGTGAAGTCAACCAGCAGGGTCTGCGGAGATAAAGCGACCGGATCCTGTGTAGCTACGCCAAGGTGGTTGCGGTGCCTTAGGGTCACGAAATAGTCACCGCTCAACAGGTTGGTGAATGCCAAACGGGTATCTCCACTGACCGGATCAATAATGTCACCATCTCTTTGCAGTAAACCAGCCCGACTGCTGATTCTGGATTGAATCTCGGTAGCAGAACGCAACTCGACAAGCACCCAGTCAACAATGGCGTCATTACCGGTTACCGCAAGTAAACCCGGATCAGCTATTTCCGTTCCGGGGTGTCCGAACGAGTCATTGACATCAGTGTAAGGATTTACCAGCGGGATCAGCTCTTTCACCCGCAAGTCATCACTCATCAAACCAGTGGAATAATCATAAGCTCCCTGCAGGATGCCGCGTACCTGTACATGCAGTGTGGGAACCTCACTATCATCCAGATAGTTTGGCAGACCATCGCCATCCATGTCTGCTGCATCAGCCGGATCGCCGTCTGCGTTTGCGTCAGGCCCCTCGTCTCTGGTCAGCTTACCGTCATTGTCATCATCAGTATCCAGATAATCCGGTGTATTGTCGTTATCTGTATCCTGAGCATCAGCCGGATCACCATCTCCATTGAGATCAGGTGTTTCAAACTGTGTCAGAATGCCATCACCATCATCATCCGTATCCAGTACATCCGGTATGCCATCGGTGTCAGTATCGGTCGGATTGTTCACATTGCCGCCGACTTCAGGCCCGTCATAAATTCCATCACCATCAGTATCTGGGTTTAACGGGTTGGTATTATCTGCTGTAGTTGAGGCATCGCCATCGGCTCCACCGGCTTCCTCGCCGTCATTCAAACCATCATCATCGGTATCAGCAAGCGCCGGATCGGTACCCAGATCGGCTTCTTCAGCATCAGTCAGGCCATCACTATCCGTATCTATCTCATCTGCCTGATTATTTGGGTTAGTTTCCCCTTCATCGACCCTGCCGTTGGTATTGATATCTTCACCGGCATCGCAAACACCAGTGACAGTGTTCGGGCCATCGCATATACCACCATCATCGGTATCTGCTTTCAGTGGGTCAGTTGTTGTGGCCGGATCGGCATCAACAACCTGGAGTGCCGGATTGGTTCCGGCATAAGCAACCGGAGAGCTGCCCTCGCTATTACCATCTGACAACGGGCCGGTAATACCCAGTTCGGTACCATCCTGTACTCCATCACCATCAGTATCGGCCTCATTCGGATTGGTTCCGGTAGCCGGATTGCCGTTGACTCCCGCTACTTCTTCGCCATCGGATAAGCCATCATCATCGCTGTCCGAATCCAGCGGGTCAGTATTGATATTATCAGCGGTGGTTGCGGGATCATTATCAACGCCCCCGGCTTCCATGCCATCACTCAGGCCATCTCCGTCCGAATCTGCATCTTCCGGATCGGTACCCAGTACCGCTTCAACCGAATCCAGCAAACCGTCGTTATCACGATCCTCGTCAACATCAAGTACCGTGACGCTCAGTTCTTCGCTGGAACAGGCGTTGAGACTATCGCAAACTTTTACCGTGAAACGGTAGATATTATCACCATCGCTATCAGCTGGTGCTTCGAAGTCGGGTGTGGTTTTGAAGGTAATCTCACCGTTATCAGGATCAATATCGAACAGTCCGGCATCGGTTGTGCCACCAAGGCTGTAAGTCAGGCCACTGTTTTCGATATCACTGTCATCAGTACTCATGATATCGATCACAACAGCAGTATCGTTTTCATTGAAGTCGCTGTTGTCAGGGTTGAATTTGTTAACAACGCTGCCGGCCCAGTCACCACCAACAGAACCATCCGCATCATCACTGACAAAAGCGGTTATAATGCTGATATCACCGGTTTCTTTATTGGCACGGTAAATTGTGCCGTTGCCTGCAGCTCCCCATAGTTCGCCATCAAAAAACTCCATGGCGATTGACAGGCCACTGAAGTCATTTTTCACGCCTGGTGCCGGTGGGTTGTTGTAATCGTAAGGAACGGTCACATCATTGATGAGTGAGAATGTGGCATTAGCGATATCATAACTATAGAGGTAACTGGTACGTTGATTGTTATCCCGGTCATTTGTATCAGAGCGTCCGTAAACAATTCCGGTTTCAGGGTCAATAGCCATATCATCGTTGTTGTTCCAACTCAGTGCTCCTCCCATATCAGCGACTTTAACCACATCTGATGGTGTCATCGGATCAGTGAAGTCAATGCGGAAGAGGTCGCTGGCGCTGTTGGCCGGATCACTGCCTGGTGTATAGGTGGGCACAAAATACAGTGCGCCGTTATAGAAGCTACCGGTTTGATAAGAGACATTGGCGGGTAACGGGTCAGTCCAGCCTGGATCTTCGGTACTGCCAATGACTGTCCAGGCATAAGCTGAAGCCGTATTCCAGGCTGCAATCTCACCATTATTGCTCAGAATATACAAAGTGCCGGAAGCAGAGTCGTAAGCCATGCCAGTTGTGGAGTAGGGCACACTACCGATTTCGGTTTTCTGACCCGTCAGCGGGTTCAGTGTGAATAACATACGCCCAAAGTCATTGCCGGACTCAATGTGCCAGGTTTCAGCAGTCATAAAGGCTGGCGGCGCATTCGCTTTACGCCAGGCGACGGTGCCGCTGTTCAGTGGATAATGTGCCAGCGGATCTGTAATACCAGTGTCAGCCGGGCCAAAGACCTGGTCATCACTGTCAATGGCGTCATCCAGACCATCACTGTCTGCATCCGCATTGTCTAACATTAATCCGGCCTCTATGGTGTCATTTGCGCCGGATGCATCTGCGTCAGTATCCAGAAAGTCGGGTATACCATCCACATCTGTATCCACAGGCTTCAGACCGGCGCCAAAAGCATCGTCAATACCGTTGTTATCCGTGTCGTTGCCGGTTGCTGATGTGAATCCTCCGGTTGTCTGACCTTCGATACTGTCCGGGATGCCATCACCATCAGCATCCAGGTCACGGTAATTGGGAGCTGTGTCGCTGTCAGTATTCCCCTCTCCTTCATGAAGATCCAAAATGCCATCGCCATCTGAATCAGGGTCGATAAAGTCCGCAATACCATCCAGATCGGTATCAACAGACAGCGGATCAAGACCATAGCTGACCCAGTTATCATCGCCATCTTTTTCGGCATAAGTATCAATCAGGCTGTCACCATCAGAATCGGTACCCGCTGCAATAAACCCGGCCGTAGTCTGGGCTTCTGTATTATCTGTGATGCCGTCACCATCAGAATCAACATCCTGATAGTTAGGCAGCGAATCAGCATCAGGGTCATCAGAACAAGTACCGCCAGAGCCATCTGTGCCCAGATATATACGGATACTATCGCCATAGCCGGTGGTGGCATCCATAATGGATAAACGGATTTTTGCTGCTGTAGCAGGCAGAGCATTCCAGAAAGCTGCCCGTGCATTATTCGAATCTGTACCTGTTGCGGTAATAGAAATATCACCGGTTGCATTATCGATAGCAAACAACTCATCGAATGGCCCGTTCACCGGACTGGAACCACCCTGTGGAGCATATTCAGTGCCGATGAAATTGATGGTGTTCAGATCAATTGCTACATCCGCTGCATCCAGTATTTCAAGTCGGTAGCGGTATGGGTTGGTAACCGTGCCTCCACCCAGATTTTCAATGCCGAGAATCAACTCAGGCGTGACGGTAAATCCGGATAAATCGAGAGTAATGGCTGTGCCGTTATTTGCACCGGGGCTGGCGCCGGAGCCAATGCCAAGAATAGAGCGCCCTTCAATCGTTGGATCAGCTGCGCCGAATAATGCGGGATATTCATGTGGTGGTGTCACATTATTACTGCGTAAAGTGCCAGCTATCATGCCATCACCTAATTCAGCAATGACTGCACCTTGTGGGTGTTGATAGGTAGCAATGCGTACTTTGTCGTTTACATCCGGTTCGCCTAATACCCAGCGACCTTCAGACCAGCCACAAACCTGTTCATTCAGATCCGGAATGCCGTCATTGTCCGAGTCACGATCGAGGTTGTTGCTGATACCATCGTTATCGGCATCACCGGTACCTTCATCAGCATCCAGTATGCCATCGTTATCATTATCGATGTCGGTGTCATCCGGAATGCCGTCATCATCTGAGTCCATAACACTGAAGCGGACTTCGTCGTTATCTGCTGCACCATCAGCGAGGTCATCATCACTGAAGCTTAAGGCAGGGTTGGAGTTGATATCGACCTGATCCACACTGATAACTTCGGCGCTGAAGATATATGAGCCGGTAGCCTGGGTAGTAGCGGTCAGTGTCAGCGAAGCTGAAGTGTTTTTGAGCAAGTTGCTGACTGTCCAGGTGCCGTTAGCAGCATTGTAATTCAGGTTGTCATCATCAGAGGCATAAACTAAACCATCGGGCAGGTTGACTTTGATCGCAATATTGCTGGCATCGGATGGCCCTGCATTCTGTAGATTGATGCTGAATGTCACCACCTCGCCGGCAGCAGGATTCACCTTGTCCGCCGTAGCAGTTAACTGCAGGTCTATTGCAAAATCACCCCGGCAACTTGCGCCGTCATTGCCGCTGGCAGGTGAAAGGCCGGTTGCGACAACAAAACGTTCGCCGGTATAAATATCAATCCGGTAAAGGTCTCCTGTGGAATTATGAATGCCATACAGGTTATTTGCGCTATCGAAGAACGTTGCGCCAAAACCGGCGCCACTGGTTGCACTGACCGGGGTCACTAAACCGCTGACAGGATCAATGGTGTATAACAGGCCGTCATTACTTTCGATTGCGTATAACAGACCATCAGTCGGGTTCCAGGCCCAATCCGAGGTTTTGAATGCTCTGGATAAGGTGACGGATGTGCCGGTTCGTGCTGCGACATTAATTACGTGTAACTGATCATCGCTGCCGCCTTTCATATACAGCGTGCCGGAGTCATCCATATCCCCGGCAGAGGTGCCGACAATAGTAATACCACTTACTGCACCCAGCCGGGTCACAATGCCATCAGCATCGATCATGACAAGCTGTTTGTCGTCTGTAGCGATACCGTAAAGCAAATTGTCCTGTGTGTTATAACCCATCGCATTATAAGGCACACCATGACTATCATCGCCCATCGGTGTTGCGCTGGCGCCGAGGCTGTTGACTGTAATTCCGGTGAGTATTGCCGGGTCGGTAAAGGTCGGCGCTGCACTTTGATACAACGTGCCGTCGCATACCAGCGGTTCCGGGATATAACAATAGTTATCAGCTCCCGGCGTTGGGTCACCTACACTATAGCCATCGGTGTCGCGTTGATTTTTTGTGCCTGTCGGGCATAGCTGGATGGATTTAGTCGTTTTATTACCGCCGGTGTCTTCACTGATCTGCGGCTGGCCTGCATTCAATAAAACCTGTAATTCCGGATCATCCTGATCAGCAGTATCGTAAACAATGGCATCCAACAGATTGCTGGTTGTCAGTGGTGTGTCATTTGGAAAATCGCTGACACTGCCCTGGTATAGTGCTACTGCATCAGACCCCTGTTGCAGCAAATTGCTGTCGGGCGTGACATCCAGGCTGCAGTTGGCGACCTGTGCCGCATCACCACACAGAGTAAAATAACCATTTGCATCAGTTGACTGGCCATTCAGGCTATATGCAGCGTAACTGGCATCATCCAGGCCGTTATAAAACACAATGACTAAGCCATCCAGCGGGGTATTGCCTGCTCCGCCATCAAATAGCTCAACAAACTCAGCAACATCTGTTCCGGGTGTATCGGCATCAATTTCGTTGATAATGAGTGAAGAAGGGTCAATATCAAGCGGGTCAAGGTAATTAGGAATACCGTCGCTATCGTCATCCCCCGTGCCTTCAGTAGCATCGGTTTTGCCGTCACCATCTGAGTCACTATCCAGGAAGTTGTAGATACCATCACCATCCACATCCAAATCAGGCAGGCTATCTCCGGTGATATCTGTTCCGCCTTCCAGGTCATCGCTGATACCATCACCATCCGTATCACTGGTGCCTGCAACAGTAATAGTGCCGCAGTCTGCTGCAAATTCCAGTGTTGCCGGGATGGTTGTCACCGTGCCGTTATTTACCCAGCTGCTTAGCTTAAGTACCGAGCCGGAGCCTCCGTCCAGTTCTCCCTCAATGGTTAACGTAGTGATTTCCTGCAAGGTGCCGCCTGCACTGATGTCCAGCTTGCCACCGGAACTGATGGTGAAAGCCTGACAGTTCATGTCCTGTGTATCACTGCTGCCGAGGGTGACAACAGAGCCGGTGCCAACGGTTTGGTCAGCAAGAGCCGTTGAATGGAGTGTGAAAGCGGTTAATAAAACGGAGGAAACAGCTAACAGTGCCTTTTGGCCTGTTTTCAGCAGGATTGGAGGAAAAGATCTGTCCATGGATGTGTGCCCGGTGATTATTGTTGTATTGGTCTGAAGCAGGCGAATAAGCCCGTATCGCCTGTTGCTGCAGCTAAACGTAATTAGTACAGATTATTCCAACTGGTGCCGTCACAGCCCTGGTGTTTGTTTGATGCTGAATCGTAACGAATTTGTCCCTCAGTGTTTGCATCACAAGCAGCACCGGAATCAGCAACCTTAATGTTACCGCCAACTTCCAATTTGGCGGTTGGTTTATTTTCATCAATGCCGATACCCACATTACCGGCATTATCAATGGTTAAACGATTTTTATCTGTGGCGGCGTTATAATCAAAAATATAAAAACCATCATCCAATGCGCCGCCGGTACCAACAGACCAGCTTCCCAGTTTTGTTGCGGAATCATAGCGTGTTTCGGCGTACGAGCCTGTCGAGGCTACCCTGACTGCATTACCTATGATATGTAACTTTTCAGCAGGTGAGATGGTTCCAATACCAACATCCCCGCTTTCAGTAATAGTCACCTGGTTTACATTGCCGCCGGTGCTGAAATGAATACCGCCACCATCATTTAAATTCTGAATGCTCAGGCCTTCAGCACTGGTTCCAAATCCCAGGAAGCCCGTGATGTTATTCAGACTGTCACGCAATTGGATAGCGGCTGCATGGCCGGGGTCATTCACGGTTGCATCACCATCACGCAGAGTGATTATTGCGCCTGTAGGGCCAAGAATATCAAGCTGACTGGCAGGTGCAGCCGTGCCGATACCAACGTTACCATTACCATGAACCCGCATTAATTCAGTTCCGGCTGGTTGATCCACTGTAAATGCATCTGTTGCCGCTGGTAAGTGAATTTCAACATCGCCCGCGTAGACTGCGGTGGATGAAATAATCGTCTGGACAGTAAGTGTGAGGAATAACTTATTGATTTTCATTTATTATCAAGCCCTGAAGAATTTAATATTATTTTTTATAGCTCAACAGCAGTTGCTCAGACTACCAGTCAGAGTCAACGCGAATCGGCTCAAGCTACAACATAGTTGAATTTTATTCAATATTAAATTGATCAATGATCGGTCGGTTCTATTGTTTGAGTGGATGCTATGGCTGATAAATTGCTGCAATTCTTACACAGATCAGATATGTACCGGTCTGTGATAAACTTTTACCGGGTTTGAGTCAGTTATACAGGAGGAGAATCATGCCGCTGACATCTGCTGAAATCACTCAGTACCATGAAGATGGTCTGGTTATTCCATCAGGCTACCGGGTTCCGGAAACGGTGCTTCAGCGTATAGAAGCCTTGTATGAGCAATTGCTGACGGATAATCAGGGGAATCCTGATTTTAGCGCAGACTTTATTCTCGGGCCTCACCTCGATGCAACAGGTACCTACGGCATTAAAGGCAATCCTGAATGGCTGGAGTTCGCCAGGCTTCCTGACATTCTTGATATGGTTGAGCAGTTGATTGGTGGGGATTTTGTTCTTTGGGGGATGACAATTTTCGGGAAACCGGCCCGAACCGGTAAAGCAACGCCCTGGCATCAGGACGGTGATTATTACCCGATTGAGCCACTGGAAACGTTGACGGTATGGATTTCTTTGGATGGTTCAACGCCTGAACAGGGCTGTATGCGTTTTATCCCTGGCTCACACCGCGAACATCGTATTTATTCCCATCATTTTGAACACAGAGATGATTACACACTGGCGCAGGTGATTGATGACGGCCAGGTCGATTTAAAGACTGCGCGTGATATTGTGCTGGAACGTGGCCAGATTTCTTTGCACGATGTTTATTTAGTGCATGGTTCAGAAGCGAATTTATCAGATCGCCGTCGTATGGGGCTGGTGTTACGGATTATGCCCGCCACCAGTTTTTACAATCACAACAGCGGCAAAATTAAAGAAGAAGCCGGGTCGCCCCACGGCTATTCGAACCGGGCTTTATTTCTGTTGCGTGGTGAAGATAAATGCGGGAATAATGACTTTACCCGTGGACATATCTGAGGAAGTGGTGTGGAGACAATGAATTCAATTGGTTCGATCGGTTTTATCGGTGTGGGTGATCTGGCTGAGTACACGATACAGGGCTTGCGTGGTGGCGGTTTTGCCGGAACCATTTATCTTTGTCCGCGTAACCGGAAGATGTCGGCACACCTCGCCGCGACTTTCGACTGTGAAGTGCTGGAGAGCAATCAGGCCGTCGCTGATGCCAGCGAGTGTCTGATTATTTCGACCCGGCCCACCCATTGTCTTGATGCACTGAAGGTCTTGTCTTTCCAGTCCGGGCAGTTGTTAGTCAGTGTCGTTGCGGGAATGCAAATGGAGACATTGCGTGAAGTAGTGCCGGAAGATGTTGAGATTGTGCGGACGATGCCGGTGAATTCAGCAAAAGCCGGTGCCAGCCCGACGCTGGTTTATCCGGCGCACGCTGCAGTTGAGGCTTTGTTTGACTATTGTGGTGACAGTATCAGTGTTGATACTGAAGGCGCATTTGATCAGGGGAGTGTGCTGGCCTGCGTTTATACCTGGTATTTCTCGTTATTTGAGCAGTTAATTCAGTCGACCTCGAATGAGTTGTTACCGGCAGATAAAGCCCGTCAACTGGTGTTAGGCATGGCAAAAGGTGCTGCAAGTCTGGCTTTGCAAAAGACAGAGACCCCGGGAGAAATTGCGGAGGCCATTGCGACGGAAGGCACATTTTCTAAACTGGGGCTGGATATCCTGAAGGAACAAGATGCTTTTAAGCCGTGGGATGAAGCCTGCGAATTGCTGATCCAGCGCATGAGTTATACAGCGAATCCTCAGTAATATGCTCCAGCCGTGGATCATTGTACTTTGCTCACTGGTTTATATTGGTATTCTGTTTGCTATTGCCTATTACGGTGACAGCGGCAACTATGCCAAAAAACTGCGGCCCTATCGCGGGATTATCTATAGCCTGTCACTGGCGATTTATTGTACCTCCTGGACTTACTATGGTGCAGTAGGCAGCGCGGCAACCAATGGTTGGCGCTATATTGCGATTTACCTTGGCCCGATGCTGCTGATTTTCTTCGGGTATCGTTTCCTGAAAAAAGTGGCAACAATCTGCAGCGAGCAGAATATCACCTCAATCGCTGATTTTATTTCCTCTCGTTATGGTAAATCGCAGCAGTTGGCTGTGCTGGTGACTCTGATTGCGATTACCGGAACCCTGCCTTACATCGCTCTGCAGCTCAAAGCGATAGCCTCAAGTTATGAAGTGCTGACCAGCCTGCCACCGGGGGCGATTGCCAGTCAGGTATTGCATCCGCTGAGTGTTGCCCCTGATCTGGTGAATATCCGCAATCCGTGGTGGAGTGATACCGGCTTTATTGTTGCGTTGGTGATGGCTGTGTTCAGTATCCTGTTCGGGACACGCTATGTCCACGCCAGCGAACATCATGAAGGCCTGATACTGGCTATTGCCTTTGAATCTATTGTGAAGTTGTTCGCGTTGACCCTGGTGGCATTCCTGGCGGTTGTAGTCTTGCTGGGGGCGACTGATCTCGAACTGAGTCGCTTTGCCCAGGATCCGCAGGCGGCGAAACTATCCCGACACTCGCTCAGCGTTGATATGCTGGAGCTGACTTTCCTCAGTCATACGGTATTGGCGATGGCGGCGATCTTTTGTCTGCCGCGTCAGTTCCATGTCAGCTTTGTGGAAGTGACTCATCCCGGCGATATGCGGAAAGCACGCTGGGTGTTTCCGTTGTACTTACTGTTGACAACATTGGTGGTGATTCCGATTACGCTGGCCGGATCGCTGGTGCATACCCAGACCGGGATGAATGTGGCAGCCATTGTGCCGGATATGTTTGTACTCACGCTGCCGGTAATTGAGGGCAGCGATGTGCTCGCGCTGCTGGCATTTATTGGTGGGTTCTCGGCAGCAACAGGTATGGTGATCGTAGCGGTTATCACCCTGAGTACCATGGTGTGTAATGATATTGTAATGCCGCTGTTATTTCGGGTGCAGTCGTTTGCCCTGAAACAGAAAAAAGACCTTACCCGGCTGTTATTGCTGATCCGGCGTGTGTCTATTGTCCTGATTCTGATTCTGAGTTACCTGTATTACCAATACATTGATGATGAGAAAGCGCTGGCCTCCATTGGTTTGACAGCATTTGTGGCGGCGATTCAGTTTGCCCCTGCGATTATTGGTGCGGTGTACTGGAAACAGGCGACAAGGCGCGGTGCGATTGCCGGTTTGCTGGCTGGTTTTGGAGTCTGGTTATATACCTTGTTTATACCCGGTTTGTTAGCAGGCATTGGTGGATTTGACGGATTTATCAGCCTTGGTCCCTGGGGGATTGACTGGTTGCGGCCGTCACACTTACTGGGTGTTAATGGCCTGGACGCCGTGACGCATAGCCTGTTGTTTAGTCTTGGACTGAATATTCTTTGTTTCCTGCTATTTTCATTCCAGCGCAAGCCATTGTTGCTGGAACGCATGCAGGCAGCAAATTTCACCCATACAGTGAATACCGGCACCCTAACGCAGGGCCTGCCATGGTGGAGTACGGCTGAGGTGGGTGAGCTGCGTTTGCTGGCAGAAAAATTTGTTGGCAGAAGTGCAACCCGACAGGCATTTGCTGATTTTACCGAAGCGCGGCGTGGTGAGCTGGTGCCGAGTGAAAAAGCGGATGCTGAATTGGTGAATTTCACTGAGCATTTGTTGGCAGGGGCGATTGGGGCGTCGTCGGCACGGGTGATGATTAACTCGGTGCTTAATAAGAAAAAAGACCTGCCGCTGGAAGATGTTTTCAGCATCGTGGATGAAACTTCACAGGCCTTGCAGTTCAGTCAATCATTGCTGCATGCCACGATTGAACATCTGGATCAGGGTGTTAGCGTGGTGGATGAACATCTGAATCTGGTGGCCTGGAACAGTCGGTATCTGGAGATTTATAACTACCCGCAGGGCTTGATTAAAGTCGGACGCCCGGTTGCGGACATTATTCGCCATAATGCGCTGGCAGGTGAGTGTGGGCCGGGTGAAGTGGATGAGCATGTGGAGAAGCGTCTGAACCATATGCGGGTTGGTACAGTACATTCTTTCCAGCGCTATCGTCCCGATGGTACGGTGTTGCAAATTCAGGGCAGGCCATTGCCCGGCGGTGGTTTTGTGACCAGCTTTACTGATATTACCGAATACAAAAAAGTTGAGCGTGAGCTGCGGGATATCAATGAAAACCTGGAGCAAATGGTGGGTGACCGTACGCTGGAGCTGTCTCTGGTTAATGATGAGCTAAAACAGGCAAACCGCAGTAAAAACCGCTTTCTGGCAGCAGTGAATCATGATGTTATGCAGCCCTTGAATGCAGCCCGTTTGTTTACTTCGGCATTGGCTGTGAGTCCGGACGACCGTCATGAGTTAACCGATCGCATTAGTAGCTCACTACGTTCAGCAGAGGAAATCATCCAGACCCTGATTGCAATTTCGAAGCTGGACAGTGGGGCGGTTAAAGCGAATATCACCACGTTTAATATCAATAAAGTGCTGAGTACGCTGGAAAAAGAATTTGAGGTGATTGCGGCTAATAAGCAGATCCGTTTCAAAATGCTACCTTGTCAGGTCATGGTGCGCAGCGATGCTCATTTGTTGAGACGTATTCTGCAGAATTTTATCTCCAATGCCTTGCGTTATACACCAAAAGGCGGGCGGGTGACGGTGGGCTGTCGGCGGATTGATTTTGCCGGAGATATGCCGCAGCTGAAGATTTGTACGCTGGATACCGGCGTCGGTATTGCCAAAAGTGATCAGGAAGTGATTTTTGAGGAGTTTCGTCAGCTGGATAATCAGCTGTTTGATGAAACCAAGGGCGTTGGACTGGGGTTATCGATTGCTAAGCGTCTGGGGCAGATTCTTGAACACCCACTGGGTATGGTGTCTGAACCTAAAAAAGGCAGTTTGTTCTCGGTAACTGTGCCGGTGAGCCGGGAGGTCAGGCAGACAGATACTGAAGAGAAACAGCCCTTGGCGGCTGCTTCACTGCCGCTACCGATTGCCGGACTGAAAGTACTTTGCATTGATAATGAGCGGGATATTCTTGATGCTATGTCTGCATTGCTGGAACGCTGGTCGTGCCGTCCGTCATGCGCAGTGAATTTCCGTTCGGCGATGTTTGATATTGCCCAGAATCAAT
>JBMZDK010000058.1:0-18233 GCA_049614265.1 Thiolinea sp. | reverse complement strand
TCAGCGAACAAACTGAAGTGAAATTCACGTCAATCTCGCGCTTGATGCTGTCATAGCGGAAATCATCGTCCAGAAACGTGGGTGTATATTGTACTGCCGCGTTGTTGATTAGTATGTCGATGGACTGATCGGATTTAACGATCTGGTCGGCGGCCTGTTCTACTGAATGCAAATCAGCAAAATCAGCTTCGATGACTTCAATGTCAGGGAAGTCAGTGCGCAGTTTGTCTAAGCCAGCGGAGGGGCGGGCGATGACGACCAGCTGGTTGTTGGCGTATAAATTTTTTACCAGCTCCAGTCCGATGCCGGATGCGCCGCCAGTAATTGCGATGCGCTTGTTTTCGATGCTCATTAGCTTGTTCCTTCGAGTGTTCATGCTCAATGTTATGATGTGAAAATACGTGCGCAAAAAATTTTCAGGTCTGCCATGTTTCTTGCTCACTTAGGCGAGGAGCTTTAACATTTGATGACTGTTGTCGCACTGCTGAGCACTCTAGCAATCGGGGAGTCAACTGGAATTAACCTGGGTTAACAGCGATGGATTTTCAGCAATTTATTTTAAGTAATGGCCAACTATTGTCGTTGCAGTCAGGTAGCCATGTATTTCGTCAGGGCGAGGCAGATAAGTACTTTTACGTGGTGAAAAGTGGCCTGCTGAAGGCTTATTACCTGTCTGATGATGGTAAAGAAAATATTAAATCGTTTATCTTGCCGGGCGATAAGATTGGCAGTCTGATGGCGGCTTATGCAAAGCAGCATTGTACTTTCAGTTTGGTTTGTCTGCAGCCAAGTGAGCTGATCGCGGTTGAATTTGCCGCGATTTATATGGCGAGCCGTAATGATCCGCAGATTGCGGCAGAGATGACGGATTTTTTGCTGGCTTTTGCGATGAAAAAAGAGAAGCGTGAGTATGAGTTATTGTGTTTGTCGGCTGAGGAGCGTTATCTGGAGCTGATGCGAACGACGCCGGAGCTGTTTGATAGGGTGACGCAGAATGAGATCGCCTTGTATCTGGGCATTACGCCGGTGGGGTTGAGCCGGATTAAAAAGCGTATCCAAATAACGGGGAATGAGTAAAGAAAGAATTTAGCGAAATTATGCTTTGTGCCTGTTAAACCCGGTGCTATAATCGCCGCCTTCAATTTTCAGTAACGTACTGAAAGCATTTTTTAGCAACCTTAATCTGGAGCTTTGGACGATGTCTCTGAGTGCAGAAATCAAGGCAGGTATTGTTGAGCAATATCGCCGATCAGACACTGATACCGGGTCGCCGGAGGTACAAGTTGCGCTGTTAACAGCTAGCATCAAGCACCTTACCGAGCACTTTAAATTACATAAGCATGATCATCATTCCCGTCGTGGTATGTTGAAAATGGTAAACCAGCGCCGCAAGCTGTTGGATTATCTCAAGCGCAAAGATCTTGGTCGTTACCAGGAACTCATTGCCAGTCTTGGGCTGCGTCGTTAAACGACGCAAAGAAAACACCGCATTTTATGCGGTGTTTTTCGTTTTAGGTGACAGATAGTGTTTTCACTGTCTTCACTATTTGTTATTGCCGCTTTCACGCATGCTCAGGTTTTCATAGGCAACATCAGTCATAGAAAAGATCCGGGTTTATCGAATGTCCGGGTTGTTTTGATATGCGTGCTTTCGCGGTTTTTTAAAATCCGGCAGCCGGATTACGCAGGAAGGTTGTTTATAAGTATTTTACCGGGCTTTTTCAGTAAATCCCCTTCGCAGAATACTCATAAACAGCCTGCCCGTGATGGTTCAGCCGGAGCAATCCAATAAGGAAAAACAATGTCAAAAGTAACAAAAACATTCCAGTACGGTGAACACACCGTCACGATAGAAACCGGTGAAATCGCACGTCAGGCCAGTGCTGCCGTTATGGTTAGCATGGGTGAGACTGTGCTCATGGTCTCTGCGGTTGGTCGTAAAGAGGCGAACCCCGGCCAGAGCTTTTTCCCGCTGACGGTGAATTACCAGGAAAAATTCTACGCGGCTGGTCGTATTCCCGGTGGTTTCTTTAAGCGTGAAGCACGTCCTACCGAAGAAGAAACCCTGATCGCACGTTTGATTGATCGCCCGATCCGTCCGCTGTTCCCGGAAGGCTTCATGAATGAGGTTCAGGTAATTGCAACCGTGGTCTCTATGGATCCACAGATTCAGCCTGACATTCCGGCGATGATTGGTGCGTCTGCTGCGCTGAAGATTTGTGGTATTCCGTTTGCCGGGCCGATTGGTGCTGCACGTGTTGGTTATGAAAATGGCGAGTATTCATTAAATCCTTCGCCGGAAGCGTTGAAGACATCTGCACTGGATCTGGTGGTTGCCGGTACGCAGGATGCGGTATTGATGGTTGAGTCTGAAGCTGACCTGCTGGGTGAAGATGTAATGCTGGGTGCTGTTGTCTATGGTCATCAGCAAATGCAGATCGTGATTGACGCGATCAATGATATGTCTGAAGAAGTGGGTAATCCGGCTTGGGAATGGTCTGCACCTGAAGCTGATCAGGAATTGGTTGCTGCGGTGGCGGCTGCTTGTGAAGCCGATCTGGCTGAAGCATTCCAGATTGCTGATAAGCAGGATCGTTACGCACGGGTAGATGAGATTCGTGCAGCGTTACTGGAAAAACTGCTGCCTGCTGAAGGTGAAGAAGGTTATGCCGAAGGCGATATCAAGGGTGAATTTAAGAACCTTGAGAAGAAGGTTGTGCGTACCCGTGTTATCGAAGGTCAGCCGCGTATTGATGGCCGTGCTTTGGATACGGTACGCCCAATTAGTGTTCGTGTTGGTGTTTTGCCGCGTGCACATGGTTCTGCGCTATTTACCCGTGGTGAAACACAGGCGATTGTGGCGACAACACTGGGAACAGAGCGCGATGCGCAGTTAGTGGATGCGGTTGCCGGTGAATATAAAGATCCCTTTATGTTCCACTACAACTTCCCTCCCTTCTGTGTTGGCGAAACTGGTTTTGTTGGTTCGCCGAAACGCCGTGAGATCGGTCATGGTCGTCTGGCAAAGCGCGGTGTTAAGGCGACGATTCCGGAAATGGAAGCCTTCCCTTATGTTATTCGTGTGGTATCTGAAATTACTGAGTCCAATGGTTCCAGCTCGATGGCCAGTGTGTGTGGTAGCTCATTGGCGCTGATGGATGCTGGTGTGCCGGTATCTGCGCCAGTTGCAGGTATTGCAATGGGGCTGGTGAAAGAGGGTGAAAAGTTTGCTGTACTGAGTGATATTCTCGGTGATGAGGATCATCTTGGTGATATGGACTTTAAAGTGGCCGGTTCACGTGATGGTATTACTGCGCTGCAGATGGATATCAAAATTACCGGTATCACCAAAGAAATCATGGAGCAGGCGCTGGAGCAGGCCAAAGGCGGCCGGATGTTCATCCTTGATGAGATGGCGAAGGTGATTGCTGAGCCACGTGGTGATTTGTCTGATTATGCGCCACGTTATGTCACCATGAAGATTAATCCGGAGAAAATCCGTGAAGTTATTGGTAAAGGTGGCGAAACGATCCGTGGTATTACCGAACAGACTGGTGCGACGATTGATATCAATGATGAAGGCTTTATCAAGATTGCCGCCGTTGACGCCCATGCAGCCCATGCTGCAAAAAGCATGATTGAAGATATCACGGCAGAAGTTGAACTTAACCGTATTTATAATGGTAAGGTCGCACGTATTATGGACTTCGGTGCGTTTGTTACCATATTGCCGGGTAAAGATGGCTTGTTGCATATCTCGCAAATCAGCCAGGAACGTGTTGAGAAAGTTACCGACTATGTCAATGTTGGAGATGAGGTTCGGGTGAAGGTGATTGAGATTGATCGCCAGGGCCGTATGCGTCTCAGTATGAAAGCGGCTGCAGAAGATGATGCCGCATCTTCATAAGCTTGGTATGAATTTGCTATAATTCAGCATGTAAGGGTTTTGGGCTAATTATTGAACGTTTTTTAGGGCGTTCGGCTAAAAACATTTGTCATGCGCAATACTGACAAAAGACCTTTGAGGTCTTTTGTCGTTTTTATGCATCTGTAAATTAAGACGAACCGTACTTTGTAGTGTCAAGTTAAATTTTTGTAAGGTGGGTCGCTCATGAAGCGTTATCAGAATCCGGATGTGTTTGAGCCGTTAGCAATGGCTTATGCGCTGGGAACATTACAGGGGCGTGCGCGTGCGCGTTTCCAAAAACTGATGGCAAAACACTTTTATCTGCGTGTGGTGACAGAGGCTTATGAACATCAGTTTGCGGGCCTGGCCGGGTTATTACCACCGGAAGATCCGCCTGCTGTTGTCTGGCAGCGCCTGGAGTCCGAACTGGGATTCAATGAAACCACGGTGCAGCCAAAAAAAGAGAGCAAATGGCTGGCATGGTCTGAGTGGTTCCATTGGCCGGCAATGGCAGTAGCGTCGGTGCTGGCGGCGGTGGTTACTGTTTTTGTGATGAATAGTGCGCAAACAGGGCCAGATGCCTATTTCGCCAACTTACGCTCGCTCGGCTCAGAGAGTGTGGCAATGGCTTCTGTCAGTAAAAAAGAAATGGCAATTACGATTGCTATGACGGAAAAACTGAAAGTGGGCGAGGGTTTGCAGCCTACTTTGTGGTGCCTGTCTAAAAAGCCGGGTGAAAAACCTATCCGGATGGGGGCGTTAAATACCTCCGGAAAGACACAATTATCCATTAACGCTGATACCTTCCGCGGACTTGCAGACGTCAGCCAGTTTGCTATTACCCTTGAGCCAGCCGGTGCAGCTAATGCTGAATTCGGTGGTGAACAATTGTTTGTTGGTGACCTGATGAAGGGCAAGAAATAAAACAGCTATTATATCTGGAGCAGGGTGTGCCTGCTCCTGCTCCAGTGCCGGTATGACTGTGCAAGCAATCAGCGCGTAACCCCCATCCCGGTTTTATCCCTCTTCTGCCTCATGCTATCGGGGCAACCCGTTAGAAATTTCCAAATATGCAATCTCACGTTATTAAAGAGTGGGAACAGAAAAATACCTGATAACCTCTACCGGTGTATTGATCCCGGAACAATTTCTGCAAATAACACAAAGTTGCCCCATACTGTTTTCATCTGTATAAAGTACGCCAACTCTGTCGGTAGGGAAATCAGGATGTCTGCAGTGCCACATAGAATTCTTCTAAAACTTAGCGGTGAAGCCCTGATGGGTGATCAGGAGGGCGGAATCAAGCCCGAAATTCTGCAGCGGGTTGCTGCTGAAATCGTTGAAATTCAAACGGGTGGCACGCAGGTCGCTTTGGTCATTGGTGGGGGGAATTTATTCCGGGGAGCAGGTCTTGCAGCTGCCGGTATGGATCGGGTGCGCGGTGATCAGATGGGGATGCTGGCGACAGTGATGAACGCGCTGGCGATGCAGGATGCCATTGAGCAGCTGGGCGTTAGCTGTAAAGTAATGACTGCACTGGCGATTGATCAGCTTGGTGAGCCGTTTTCAGCACATCAGGCCCGTGCTCATCTTGCTGCTGGCAGCGTGGTCATTTGTGCGGCGGGTACCGGAAGCCCTTTCTTTACGACAGATACGGCTGCCAGTTTGCGGGCGGTCGAGCTGCAGGCAGATCTGTTGCTGAAAGCAACTAAGGTGGATGGGGTGTATGATTCAGACCCGATGAAAAATCCATCGGCAAAACGCTATGATACGTTGACTTTCGATGCTGCGATAGAGCAGCAATTAGGGGTTATGGATTTAACTGCGATGGTAATGTGCCGGGATAATCATTTGCCATTGCGGGTGTTTGATATGTTTGCTGCGGGCGCGCTGCGTTCAATAGTACACGGTGATTCAGTGGGAACTCTGGTGACAAACTGAGTCAGGCCACAACTGCTAAGATTAACGGGTGAGCGATAATAGCTTACTTCTGAATGGTTATGAAAATTTGCTTTTCGTCCCGGACTGTTAGTGAGTTTTCAAAGGAGAGGTATAACAGGTGATAGACGATATTCTCGAGGATGCGGACAGCCGCATGCAAAAAAGCATTGAAGCTTTGAAAAACGAATTAACAAAAATCCGCACCGGACGTGCACATGCAAGCCTGCTGGATCACATTACGGTGGAATATTATGGCTCTGATGTACCCCTGAGTCAGGTTGCTAATATTGCAACAGAAGATGCCCGTACGCTGAGCGTTACTCCCTGGGAAAAGCCTATGGTTCAGGTGGTGGAAAAAGCGATTATGAATTCAGATCTTGGTTTGAATCCGGCATCAGCTGGTACTGTGATCCGTGTCCCGGTTCCTCCTTTGACGGAAGAGCGTCGCCGTGATTTAGTCAAAGTGGTGAAAGCGGAAGCAGAGTCTACACGTATTGCCATTCGCAATATTCGTCGTGATGCAAATTCAGATTTGAAGATGCTGGAAAAAGAGAAGGAAATTTCCGAAGATGACGAGCGCCGTGGTCAGGACAATGTCCAGAAGCTGACAGATAAATATGTGCAGGAAGTGGAAGTGGTGCTGGGTCAGAAAGAAAAAGACCTGATGGAAATCTAGCTGGTCTGATGGGTAAGCAACAGCAGAAAGGCGCAGGGGGCGGCTGTGGTGCCCGGCGACAGGTGCCACGCCATGTTGCCGTGGTAATGGATGGTAACGGGCGCTGGGCAAAAGCCCGTTTTATGCCGCGTTTATTTGGCCATAAAAAAGGTGTTGAGGCTGCGCGGAAGGTAATCCGGGCCTGTAGTCATGCCGGTGTTGATTGCCTGACTTTATTTGCTTTCAGCAGTGAAAACTGGAAACGGCCGGAAGAAGAAGTTAATGGTCTGATGTCGCTGTTTATGAATGTACTGGAGCGGGAAACGCCAGGCATGCTTCGTCATCAAATTAGCTTACGGTTTATTGGTGATCGCAGTGGTTTCTCAGACGCATTGCAAGCCAAAATCGCTCAGGTTGAGCAGGAAACCCACGGCTGTACGGGACTGAAGCTGTTGATTGCCGCTAACTATGGCGGGCGTTGGGATATTATGCAGGCGGTGCGTCATTTGGTGGAACGCGCACAAAACAATGAGCTGGATGCTGCTAATCTGAGTGAAGCAGATATGGCCCGCGCATTGTCGACGGCGGAACTGCCGGAACCTGATTTGTTTATCCGTACTGGTGGTGAGCAGCGTATCAGTAATTTCCTGCTTTGGCAGCTGGCGTATGCAGAACTCTATTTCACTGAAAAACTCTGGCCGGAGTTTGATGAGGCTGGTTTACAGCATGCGTTTGATGTTTATTCCGGACGGGAACGGCGGTTTGGTATGACGGGCGATCAGGTTAAACAACAGGAATAATATGTTAAAGCAACGGGTCATTACGGCACTTATCCTTGCTGCGCTGGTGGCTTTAGCCATTTATCTGTTACCCACACAGAGTTTTGCGCTGGCTGCGTTGTTTTTTATTGTTGGGCTGGGGGCATGGGAGTGGGCAACACTTACCGGAACACCTGAAGGGATGCTCCGGATGTTAGCACCTCTGCCAGCTATGATGATTGCTGGTTTGTTATTGTTGTTTCACTGGCCATTGTTACCGGTGTTGCTGGTCAGTTTTTGTGTATGGTGTGCATTGATCTGGCTGTTATTTACTTATGAACAGGGCACAACGTTATACAAAGAGAAACCTTATATTCTGAAAAGCGTGAGTCTGTTGGTGCTGGTGCCTGCCTGGTATGCGCTGGTTCATCTTCATGGTGAGCATTATGGTTACGTCTTTTATGTTATTGCTTTGGTTGCAGTTGCAGATATCGGTGCTTATTTCTCCGGTAAACGGTTTGGAAAAGCCAAATTAGCCCCCGCCTTAAGCCCGGGCAAGACACGTGAGGGCGTCTATGGCGCGCTGCTGCTGACGTTCCTGTGGGCGATTGCAGGTGCTGTGATCAGTGGTCAACAGGGTTTTGCTGCAGTGTTGTTTGTGCTGTTTTCGATGCTGGCAGTGGTAATGTCAGTGCTGGGTGATTTATTTGAAAGCCTGATTAAACGCGAAGCAGGAGCTAAGGATAGTGGCACATTACTGCCCGGTCATGGTGGTGTGCTTGACCGGATCGATGGTTTATTAGCAGCGCTTCCCGTCTTCACATTAGGCCTGCTATGGATCAGGGCGGCCTGAAGCTGATGCAAACTAAATCTGTCACAGTACTGGGTGCCACAGGCAGCATCGGAGTAAGTACCTTAGATGTTATAGCGCGTCATCCTGAACAGTTTTCTGTTTTTGCATTGACGGCATTCAACAGTGTTGAAAAGCTGTTTGCTCAGTGTCAGCAGTTTCAACCGGTTTATGCTGTGCTGGTGGATGAAATGGCAGCCGAACGTTTGCAGAGTTTGTTGCGGGCCATTGACAGCAGTACTGAAGTTCTCTCAGGTAAAGATAGCCTTGAAAAGGTTGCTGCTGACCCGCAGGTTGACTATGTCATGGCGGCGATTGTTGGTGCCGCAGGGTTGTTGCCGACATTATCAGCAGCACGTGCCGGCAAGCGTATCATGCTGGCGAATAAAGAGGCGCTTGTAATGTCCGGGCAGCTGTTTATGGACACTGTGCATGAACATGGTGCAGAACTATTGCCGATTGACAGTGAGCATAATGCTATTTTTCAGTGCATGCCAACAACAGGCTCCGGGCCATATTGCAGTACTGAAGGGGTTGAACAAATACTACTGACAGCATCTGGTGGCCCATTCCGGAACCATACGTTGGAATCTCTGTATAATGTAACGCCTGAGCAGGCTGTTGCGCATCCGAAGTGGAGTATGGGGCAAAAAATCTCTGTTGACTCTGCAACCCTGATGAATAAAGGCCTGGAGGTGATTGAGGCCTGTTGGCTGTTTGGTGTATCCACACAGCAAATCGAAGTGGTGGTGCACCCGCAAAGTACTATTCATTCGATGGTGTCCTATAATGATGGGTCGGTACTGGCTCAAATGGGAAATCCGGATATGCGCACACCGATTGCTTACGCTTTGGGCTGGCCGCAGCGAATTCATTCCGGCGTGCAACCACTGGATGTATTTACAACGGCACGTTTGGATTTTGAACGGCCGGATACAGAGCGTTTCCCCTGTTTGCGTTTAGCGGCTGAGGCACATGAACGCGGCGGCTATGCAACTATTGCACTGAATGCAGCCAATGAAGTCGCTGTGGCTGCATTTTTAAATCAGAACATAGGGTTCATGGACATTCCACAATTGATTACAGATGTGCTGCAATCAGCGGAAAGCGGAACCCCCGATCAACTTGAAGACATCATTATTCAGGATGAGGACAGCCGTAAAACGGCATCATCCTGGGTAAAGAAGAAGAAAATGCACTGAATATTATGGACTTGCTGATCATATTACCCGCATTTCTCGCCACTATTGGTATTCTCGTCACTGTGCATGAGTTTGGCCACTATTGGGTGGCCCGAAAACTGGGTGTCAAAGTACTGCGTTTCTCTATTGGTTTTGGAAAACCATTGTGGAAGCGTATCTCTGGTGAAGACCAAACCGAATACGTTGTTGCTGCGTTGCCACTGGGTGGTTACGTCAAAATGCTGGATGAGCGTGAAGGCGAAGTGGCAGAAGCCGATTTACCGCGTGCTTTTAATCGCCAGAGTGTCTGGAAGCGCTTTGCGATTGTGGCTGCCGGGCCGGTATTCAATTTTATCCTGGCGATTTTTATCTATGCGCTGATTTTTGGCATCGGCAACCCCGCCATGCATCCGTTTGTTCATGCCTATAATGATTCACCGGCAGCAGTAGCCGGGTTTGAGGACGGCGATAAGATTCTGGCGATTAACCAGATTCCGGTGCAAACCTGGGATGAAGCACGGATGCTGCTGCTGGATGAATACCTTAAGGAGCCAGTGATCCAGATTGAGGTTGAAACGCAGCAACAGGGACGTGCTGAACGTTCACTGGATTTGTCATCAACTCCTTTACTGAAGAATGAAGGTGATTTCTTCTCGAAATCAGGGCTTGCATTCTGGTCGCCGGAATTCGGGGTTAGTATCGGTCAGATTTTGCCTGATGGTGCTGCGGGTGAAGCAGGTTTGCAACCTCGTGACAGAGTGTTGTCGCTGGATGGTAAAAAACCGGAAACACCGGAAGCCTTCATCGCCTACGTTAAAGCACGTGCTGGTGAAGCTATCGATTTTAAGGTTCAGCGTGAAGATGGTGTGCAGAATATTTCTGTTACACCTGCTGCGGTAGAAGTGGATGGTGAGACGATTGGCCGGATTGGGGCCGGTATCGGTGAATATGTGCCGGAGGATGTGTTAGAGAAACTGCAGTTTACCCAACGTCTCGGGCCATTGGATGCGCTGACGGGGGGCGTTGAAAAAACCTGGCAAATGTCTGTGGTAACGCTGAAACTGATGGGGCGTATGTTAACCGGTGATGTCTCACTGAAAAATATCAGCGGCCCGATTACGATTGCACGCTTCTCAGGCGAAACGGCAAAAGCAGGGTTGCCGTATTATCTGGGTTTTCTGGCAATTGTCAGTATTAGCCTGGGTATTCTGAATTTGTTACCTATTCCAATGCTGGATGGGGGGCATCTGCTGTATTACATCATTGAAATAATAAAGGGCAGCCCGGTATCGGAGCGTGTTGAAGAATATGGTTTCCGTTTCGGGGTGGCAGTCGTCGCCTGTATTATGGTGTTGGCTTTATATAACGATTTTATGCGGTTGCTGAACTAACTATGAAAATACATCCTCTTTCGCTTAGCGTTGCCAGTGCTCTGGTTGTTTCGTCGCAAACGGTTTTTGCGGCCAGCTTTATTTTGCAGGATATTCAGATTCGTGGCCTGCAGCGTGTACAACCAGGTACTGTGCAGAATTATCTGCCGGTGCGTGTTGGCCAGCCATTTGATGAGAACCGTGCCCAGGAAGTCATGCGTAATCTGGCGCAAAGCGGTCTGTTTGATGATGCAAAACTATCGCGACAGGGCGATACGCTGGTTATCACGGTAGTGGAGCGGGCTGCTATCGGCCAAATTAACTTCACGGGTAATAAGAAATTAAAAACTGAGCAACTGGTTCAGGCGATGCGTTCCGGCGGTATTGTCCGGGGTGGTACGCTGGATAAGGCAGCATTAGAAGGCTTTGAAAAGTCGCTGGAAAAGCAATATCTGGCGATGGGCTATTATGGTGCTAAAGCGACAACACAGATTAAATCCTTAGGTGCTGGTAGTGTTGCCATTAATATGCATATTGATGAGGGTAAGGAAGCCCGTATCAGAAAGCTGAAAATTACCGGTAACCGTGTATTTCCTGAGAGCACATTACTTAAACAACTGGATTCCGGCCCACGCAGTGCGTTGGTGCCATCATTCCTGAGTACCCGTGATAAGTATGCTAAGGAAAAGCTGGTCGGTGACCTTGATAAATTAACCTCGTTTTATCGTGATCGCGGTTATCTGAACTTTAAAGTCACTTCCAGTGATGTCTCGCTGTCAGAAGATAAACAGGGCGTATTTATCACTGTCGGGGTGGATGAAGGTGAGCAATACCGCCTCGGTAAAATTAACGTCAGCGGTAATCATCGTCTGCCACAGGATCAGCTGCAACAAGCGATTACGCTGGTGCCGGGGCATGTGTTTTCACAAAAGACACTGGAAGAAACCCGGCGTAACCTTGCAGATAAGTTAGGTGAGCAGGGTTTTGCATTTGCAAAAATCAACCCGGTGCCTGCTGTAGATAAGGCAAATAAGCGGGTTGGTATTACGCTGAATATTTTGCCAGGTAAACGCGCCTATGTGCGGCGAATCAATATTCGTGGTAACAACCGCACCCGTGATGAAGTATATCGCCGTGAGATGCGTCAGTTTGAAAGCTCCTGGTTTTCCCGGAATCTGGTTGAGCGCTCACGGGTACGCCTGCAGCGTTTACCTTATGTTGAAACTGCACGTATTACGACTGATCCTGTGGCCGGAACAGACGATCAGGTTGATTTAACCGTTGTTATTACCGAACGTTCATCGAATCAGTTCCGTGTCGGTGCGGGGTACTCGCAATCCCAGGGCTTGTTGCTTAACCTGAGTGTGAAGCAGGATAACTTCATGGGAACCGGGCGCAGAATGGAAGTCGACTTTGATAATAGTGAAGTCAATAAAAACTACCGGTTCTCTTACACCAATCCTTATTACACCCAGAGCGGTATCAGCCGTGGTTTCAGTCTTTACTATAACGAGTATGACGCGGAGTCACAGGATATTTCTGAGTACGCCAGTAATCGGTATGGTGGCAATGTCAGTTTTGCTGTGCCATTAAGTGAGCACAACTCAGCGCATTTCACAGTCGGTGCAGAAAAGCGTGAAATTATTCTGGGGTCAGATCCGGCGGATCATATTACAAGTTTTACCAACGACAACGGCTTGGTCTATAACCAGTTGCCGGTTAAGGCGAGCTTTGTTAACGACACCCGCAACCGCACCATATTCCCGACCTCTGGTCAGCGTCATCGCGTGTCATTACAGGCAGCTTTACCGGGTAGTGACCTGCAGTATCAGAAATTGAGCTACGATGGTGCCTATTATAAAGCGATTAATGATGATATTACCTTTGCGCTAAAGGGTAAGATTGCCGTGGGGCAGGGAAGTGGCGGATTGAATGCGCTACCATTCTTCGAAAAATACCATGCTGGCGGTATTCGCACGGTTCGTGGCTACGAATCTAATTCACTGGGACCAAGAGACTCTAAAGGTGATGCTAAAGGTGGTGACTTTATGGTTGCCGGTTCGGCACAGATCCTGTTTCCAGTGCCGTTCGCCAGTGAAGTGAAAAATATTAAGATGAGCGCCTTCCTTGATGCGGGTAATGTATTTGAGGACAGTGGCTCATTTGATGCTGATGAACTTCGTTATTCTGCTGGTTTGGGTGTTGTCTGGCTGTCACCTATCGGGCCGTTTGAAATCAGTTATGCAAAACCATTGAACAGTAAAGACGGGGACAAGGAAGAAGTTGTACAGTTTAGTATTGGCGCATCCTTCTAGAATGATTAAACCGCAATTCATGCATATTGCGGGGGGCTTGTTCATCTTGTTGATGTTGGCATGTCAGTTGGTTTTACCGGCTTATGCCAATGATCAGGAGAAGCCTTATCGGTTTGCCGTTGTTAATATGGCGGATGTGCTTAAGCGTGCGCCGCAGTCTGCTGCTGAGAGTCAGCAACTGGAAGAGCGCTTTGCCAGTAGGGAAGAAGCCTTAGCTGCAAAACAGGATGGGTTGCGTAAAGCGGAAGAGCGTTTAACACAGGAACGCAAGGAGTTGTCTGGTTCTCAGCTGGTGACGAGAGAAAGTAAGCTAAGGGCATTACAACGACGCTTGCAGCGCGAACGGGAAGACTTGCGGGAAGAGGTTCGGATTTCGAAAGATCAGGCGCTGAGCCGTTTGCAAACTGAAGTTGCCAAAGCGATTGAGACAATTCGGGAGCGGGAGTCTCTGGACATTATTTTTCGCGAAAGTGACTATATCGTAGCGAGTGAGCGGGTTGATATAACCGGTAAAGTGTTGGAACAACTGCAACAACTATTCGAAACCGAACAAAATAAGCAGAATAAGTCGTCACCAGAAGGTGGTACGACCGGAGACTAAAATGGCAGGAGCCTTTACGCTTCAGGAACTTGCAGCATCTACGGGCACAACAATCAAGGGCAATCCGGCACGTCAAATTCATTCAGTGGCGTCTGTTGAACAGGCTGGTGCAGCTGATATCAGTTTTATTCGTGATAAAAAATATGCTCAGTATCTTGAAACCAGTGCTGCCGGTGCGTTAATTCTTACTGGAGAGCTTGCGGAGACTTACCAGGGCGATTGCCTGATTAGCACAAATCCTTATTTAACCTATGCCCGGGTTGTTACGTTGTTATATCCGCGACCTGAACCTGCTCCCGGTATTGATGCGTCGGCGGTGATAGCTGATGACGCGATATTAGGTGAGGGCGTCTGTATCGGCCCACAGGTTGTGATTGAAGCCGGGGTGGAAATTGGTGCCGGTTCAGTCATTATGGCGGGTTGTGTTATTGGAGCACACAGCACCATTGGGCAGGATAACTACTTTCATGCTAATGCGACATTGGCTGCGAATACAGTTACTGGTGACCGGGTGATTTTGCATTCAGGAGCCGTGCTTGGGGCCGATGGCTTTGGCTTTGTACCGGATAGTACGGGTTGGTATAAAATTCCACAGATCGGCCATGTTGTGCTGGGTGATGATGTGGAAATCGGGGCAAATACTACGATTGACCGGGCAGCAATGGGCGAGACGCGCATTGGTAACGGGGTAAAGCTGGATAACCTGATTCATATTGCACATAACGTACAGATTGGTGATCATACGGTCATTGCAGCCTGTACAGGTATAGCCGGGAGCGCGAGGATTGGCAGTCACTGCCAGATTTCCGGCATGTGTTCAATCGCAGGCCATTTAACGGTGGCCGATCATACCACTATTACCGCTACCAGCTTTGTAATTAATTCAATCACGGAACCCGGTGTGTACTCATCAGGCACCACCATAGAAGATCATGCTTCATGGCGCAGAAATGCAGTTCGTTTCCGGCAGCTGGATCAGCTAAGCAGGCGGGTCAATGCATTGGAAAAACAGCTGGCTGCACAACAATCCGCAACAGATAAGGCTTGAACATCAGATAAGCTAAAGGGAAGGCTATCAAATGACTGAGATGAATGTCAGCGAGATCAAAAACTTTCTCCCGCATCGTTATCCTTTTTTGCTGGTTGACCGGGTAGTAGCGCTTGAGCCGGGCAAATCCATTCGTGCGATTAAAAATGTCAGCGTCAATGAGCCGTTTTTTAATGGCCATTTTCCTGATAAACCGATTATGCCGGGCGTGCTCATCATTGAAGCGCTGGCACAAGCCACTGGTTTGTTAGGTTTTCGTACAATGGATGACAAGCCGCAGGAGAATATTCTGTATATGCTGGTGGCAGTGGATAAGGCCCGTTTTAAACGACAGGTTGAACCAGGTGACCAGCTGGTGTTGGAGGCTGAGATTATCCGCCGTAAAGGAATTATGTGGGTATTTGAGGTGAAAGCGCTGGTTGATGGCAAGGTTGCAGTCAGTGCTGAACTGATGTGTGCGGCCAAAGAAGGTGTTGTGTGATTCACCCAACTGCGGTAATTGATCCGCGGGCTGAGCTGGCTGAGGACGTTGAGGTCGGCCCTTATACGGTTATTGGCCCTGAGGTTCAGGTTGGTAAGGGGTGCCGCATTGGTTCGCATGTGGTGATTGATGGCCCGACCCGAATCGGTGCGGAAAATCAGATTTATCAGTTTGCATCGGTAGGAGCTGCGCCACAGGACAAAAAGTTTGCCGGTGAAGCCACGGAACTGATTATTGGTGACCGAAATGTTATCCGTGAATGCTGCACACTGAATCGCGGCACGATACAGGATAAAGGTAAAACGGTATTAGGTGATGATAACTGGATCATGGCCTATGTGCACATCGCCCATGATTGTGTGATTGGGAATAACACGATTTTTGCTAATAATGCGACATTGGCAGGGCATGTTGAGATCAGGGATTTTGCGATCCTTGGTGGCTTTACACTGGTGCATCAATTTTGTGTGGTGGGCGAGTATGCGTTTACCGGAATGGGTAGTTCGCTGGGTAAAGACTTGCCGCCTTATACGATGGCAACCGGTGCTCCGGCAGCTCCAAGAAGCATAAATACCGAGGGGCTGCGCCGCCATCAGTTTAGTGCGGATGCTGTACAGCGTATTCGTGATGCTTACAAATTATTGTACCGGCGTAACCTATCTTTGCAGGAAGCAGTGAATCAGATGGAAGCGCTATACGGTGAATTTGATGATATTCGGTGTTTGATTGAGTTTTGTCAGCAAAGCCAGCGTGGTCTGGTGCGCTGAGCTGTGGTGATGCGGCGAATTGCTATTATTGCTGGTGAACCATCTGGTGACTTGCTTGCTGCCCGGTTGATAAGCTCGCTACAACAGCTGCGACCCGATCTGGTTTTTGAGGGTATTGCCGGCCCGGAAATGCAGGCTACAGGCTGCAATAGCCTGTTTCCGCAAGAAGCTCTTGCTGTCATGGGGCTGAGTGAAGTTCTGCGCCACCTGCCTGAACTGCTTTCCATCAGAAAAAAATTATTTGAACGCTGGCGGGACGATCCGCCGGATTTGTTTATTGGGGTGGATGCTCCGGATTTTAATCTGCCGCTGGCAAAAAAACTGCACGCTATTGGTGTCCCTACCGCTCACTATGTGAGTCCTTCTGTCTGGGCCTGGCGGGAAAAACGGGTTAAGAAAATTCAGGGTAATATTGATCTTATGCTGACCCTGTTTCCATTTGAGGTGGACTTTTATCAGCGTTATCAGGTTCCGGCAAAATATGTCGGACACCCTTTGGCAGATGAAATTGAGTTTGATGCCAGTCGTGCAGAGGCGAGAGACGCACTGGGCTTAGCACATGACAAGCATTTGCTGGCGGTGTTGCCCGGAAGTCGTAGCGGTGAAATTAAGCGGTTGGCACCTTGTTTTCTGGCCACCGCAGCGGTATTGCAGAAACAATATCCTGATCTTCAGGTCGCTGTTCCGGTGGTTAAACCAGCATTTGAGGCTCGTCTGGAGCAGGAGCGGTTGGAACATGCGCCTGATTTGCGGGTGACTTATATTGCAGGTCATTCACGCAAACTGATGCAGGCTGCTGATTTTATCTTACTGGCTTCGGGTACAGCGGTACTGGAAGGTATGTTATGTGGTCGCCTGATGGTTGCTGCTTACAGGGTTTCCGGATTGACCTGGTGGATTTTGCAAACCTTCCGTTTATTGAAAGTGAAATATGTCACGCTACCTAACCATATGGCCGGTGAGATGTTAGTGGCTGAAGTATTGCAGGATGCTGTGACCGTTGAGCGTTTGGAAGCGGAGATAAAGGCGCTATTGACACTTTCATCCGAACGACAGACTTATATCAATACACGGTTTTGCCAGTTACACCGGAATTTGCGCTGTAATGCGAGTGCAACGGCAGCGAAGGCAATTTTGGAACATTTTGATGCCTGAAAAGAAGTTAGTCGCCGGCGTTGATGAGGTCGGACGTGGCCCTTTGGCCGGGCCGGTAGTTACTGCTGCCGTTATCCTTGATCCCTGCCAACCAATTCATGGGTTGAATGATTCAAAGAAATTGTCAGAAAAAAAGCGAATCTTACTGGCGGAAGAAATACGCAGGCATGCACTGGCCTGGAGTATTGGTCGTGCTGAAGCGGAAGAGATTGATAATATTAATATTCTGCAGGCGACGTTTCTGGCAATGCGGCGGGCGCTGGATGGTCTGTCTCTGCATCCGGAACTGGTTTACATTGATGGCAATCGTTGTCCGGATGCGCCATATAATATGCAGGCGGTTGTCGGGGGAGATGCATTAGTACCGGAAATCAGCGCAGCATCTATTCTGGCTAAAGTGGTCAGGGATACCGAAATGATAGCGCTTGATGAAGTGTTTCCGGAATATGGTTTTGCCCGCCACAAAGGCTATCCGACCCGACAGCATCTGGAAGCGATCAGCCAACACGGTGTGTTACCAATACACCGGCGTAGTTTCAGGCCGGTGAAAATACGCCTGAGTTCTTAACCGCAGTTAAACGCTTACCCTGCGTTTCTTTTATACCCACCATTTATTTTTAATTAGTTCACGCTCATCCCATTCAACCTAGTGTTGAAAACTGTTCTCCATTAAAACTTACACATGCCTGCAATTTGATAACTCGATAAGGGTGACCTCAGACCCCGGACTTAAAAAATTGACTGTTGCAGGTAGATAAGAAATTAGACTGTGTAGAGCACTGTTATTTAAAGACTTTCTACTCAGATCCTTTCATGAGTGTTAAGGAGAATTCAATAATGACACTTTCTGTAAATGGTAATTCAGGTGCTAATACCGTTACCACACAAACACATAATAATGCAGCAACTACAGGGACTGGTGCCGGTGATAATGCGGGTTCAGGTTTAAACTTTGGTTCACTGCTGGGTGGTATTGGCGGTGGCGGTAACTCACAAATGATGATGATGCAGATGCTGTTAAATCTGATCATTCAATTATTACAGGGTATTGGCCAGCAGCAAGGCGGTGGTGCAGGTACTGGTGGTGATGCCGGTGGTTGTGGTTGTGGTACTGGCGGTAACGGCGGCGGAACTGGTACTGGTGGTACTGGCGGCGGAACTGGTACTGGTGGTACTGGCGGCGGAACTGGTACTGGTGGTACTG
>JBMZDK010000057.1:0-18267 GCA_049614265.1 Thiolinea sp. | reverse complement strand
AGATTACGCGAAATATTCAATACCTGCCCCTTGGCAATCACCTCTTCATGCGGAGGAACCGGCCGTAGCATTTTCACCTGCAGATCAATGGTGCCGTAACCGACACCGGCTTCCAGCATCGTATGCACCGCACAGCCGGTCACTGAATCCAGTACAGTCGCTGCAAAACCACCATGAACACCACCCATAGGGTTCAGATGACGCTCGTCCGCCGTAGCGTGGAAAATTACATAACCTTCGCCAGCTTCATTAAAGGTCATCGCCATGGTTGTAGCCATTGCCGGTGGTGGAAATATGCCGGCGACAATACCTTGCATCGCCTCTAATCCACTGACATCCCATACATTCATCCTGCTTCCCCTGTTGTCATTTTACTCAGCCGATGCTCGGTATAAATATTCAGAAAGTTACCCCCAAACACCAGTAAAGCCCCCAATATCACCCAGATATCCAGTGCTTCGTTATAAAACAGCATACCGATAAACGCCATGATTGGCAGTCGCACAAAATCCAGTGGTGAAACAATAACCGCAGGCGCAAACTGAAGCGCTGTGGTAATACAAAAGTGAGCAAACAAACCGGCAATACCGACCACAAAAACGCCGGGTAATGTCGATAAGGTAGGTAATGTGATATCACCATCATAGCCAACAAAAATAATGCCTAAAATAGCCTGAATCACCGTCAGCCAGAATAAAATGCAGGTTGTGGTTTCTGTACGCGCCAGCAGCTTCGTGCAGATATAAGCCCCGGCAAAGCCAATAGCACATAAAGCAGCAGTAATCGTGCCTGGCCCGACAGACATAGAACCGGGCTTAGCCACCATCAAAATACCAACAAACCCAATTAGCGCAGCTATGATCCGGGTTCGGGTCAAACGTTCAGTGAGAAAAAAAGGTGCCAGTATCGCCACCCAAAGCGGCGTACTGAATTCAAAAGCAGCCAGCTGGGCAAACGGAATAAGTGCTATGGCATAAAACCAGAGATTCTGGCCGGTGAAGTGGCTAAGATTACGCAGAAAATGTAATTTCAGATGACGGCGGTTAATTTCCCCCAACGTTCCGGCAAACCTGGCTACCAGCAATACAATAACAATACCAATCAATGAGCGGTATAACATGATTTCGAAAGTATCCAGCTCATGGGCCATTTCACGACCGGCAACAGCCATCGAGGAGAAGGATACAACAGCTCCCAACATCCACAGGGCTGCTTTTATCGGATTAGATTGTTGCATTCAACAGCAGCCTTTCAGTGGATTCGGGGTTATTGCCAAACTATTAGCGGAATTTACCCCGCCCCAGCCAGCCGGTCAATGCCAGCATAAATGCTAAAACCGGTATCAATAGCCAGTTTGACCAGCGCATATAAGGCGTCATTCCCTGCATAGGTTGAGCCGTACCGGAAACTACCGCTTCCGTATATTGCTCTGCTGTCGCCAGTACTTTACCTTTCTCGTTGATAATTGCGCTGACACCGTTATTCGTTGCCCGCAATAAATAACGGCCGGTTTCCAGTGCCCGCATACGGGCTATTTCGGCATGTTGTTGCGGCTCAATCGAACCGGTGAACCAGCCATCATTGCTCACATTGACCAGCATTGTAGCTTCAGGCAAACCGGCTATGATCTCTTCACCATAAGCATCTTCATAGCAGATTGAAATCCGCATTGGCTGACCAGCCAGTGTGAGATTAGTTTTTCCTTCCCATTTCGCCACATTGTCATATGGCAGCATAATAAAGCGGTCGAGCCAGCGCAGGTATTCCAACAGGGGCGTATATTCACTAAACGGCACCAGATGGCGTTTGCCGTAAACATCACGGTCTTCACCCAGCGCCAGCACAGCATTATAAGTTTTACCTGTCTCAGCCTCATAATGGAAACCGCCTACCAACAAGTCACTACCCAGTTGCTTGAACAGCTTTTGTAACGGCAGAATTACATCATCCATGGATTGTGAAAACGTATCCGGAATCGCTGTTTCCGGCCAGATAATCAGATCAGCATCCTGCAAATAGGGTTCCATCAGATCAATATGTTTCTGCACATGCTGTGAACGTAGCGGTGGTAGCCACTTTTCCTGCTGTGCAATATTCCCCTGCACCATACTCACTTTGATCGCCGATTCAACCGGCTGCGTCCAGTGAATCATCCCCAGGCCATAAGCAATACCAGTAGTCATGCCCGCCACCAGTATCGCCGCCAGTTTTTCCCGCCACTCACCAATGGCCACCATCACCAGCGCCCCGGCTCCCAGCGCGACAATCCAGCTTATTCCCAACGACCCAATAAGCGGCGCATAACCAGCCAACCAGGTGTCAGCCTGCGTATGACCCAGTTGTAACCACGGAAAACCGGTAAGAAACCACCCCCGGAACCACTCTGTTAAGCCCCAGGCAGCCGGAAATACAATTAGCAACTTGACCCAGCGATCCTGATAGGGGAAAAAGTGAATCAACCAGCCAAACAACATCAGTGTCAGCGCCACGCCTAATACAAACAACGCGACCATCGTGCCGGCAATCATGCTGTTTGCACCACCAAAGAAGTGGATGCTGACATAAATCCAGTGCACTCCCCCGGCAAAAGCACCAATACCGTAAACCCAGGACAAACGCATACGTTGCCCCCGCAGCATAGGTTTCAGATTAAGCCAGAAGAATATCGCCGGGGAAATCCAGGCTAGTGGCCGCCAGGCAAAAGGCGCAAAGGCAAAAACCAGAATCAGCCCCGCCAGAAAAGCATAAAAGTAGTCCCAGCGGGAAATGTTTGCACGAAAAGTCAGCATGCCGTTATCCGGTTTAAGACTAAAGTTTCAGAAATAATCAGGCGCAGCTATTGAGTAAGCCTTTGAATAACTGCCAGATGGTCGTAACAGTACACTTTTATGGCAAATGATAAAAGCGTACTCAGCACACACAAAAAAATTAACCGGGATTTAACCGTTTTCTACCCTAAGGTTTTACTGTTCCTTCTGCACTGAAGATTATTATCAGGTTCATTGCTGAAACAGCTATAAAGCAACGGCTTCATCCGGCAGCCCCAAGGCCTGCTGCAGCTCGTTCAGGTATTCTTCTTCTGCGACATTGGCTTCATTAATCAACAGGGATGAAACCAGATACAGCTCAATCGCGGCAGCTTTATCATCTCCTGCTAACGCTGCTATATCAGTTGCACTTAAAGGCTTGATCAGCTCATTCAGCAGCAGATTATTAACATTGTCACCCAAATCACCGTCAGCCAGCTTTGAACGAATAAAATCCAGCTCAGCCTCACTAACATGACCGTCAGCCTTGGCAGCGGCCACCATGGCTTTCAATAAAGTCTCACTGTCCAAACGCGGTGTCTGTTCAGCCGGAGGTGGCAGTGCTGTATCTGTACCCCGGTTTTCGGCAGTATCACCCTGATTTTGTTGCCAGCGATTATACATCTGCCAGGCAATTCCTCCCAAAGCGGCCATACTTCCAATTTTCAGGCCGGTTCCCGTTACTTTGCGCCCGGTTTTAGTACCCAGCAATAAAGCTAAAACGCCAGCTGCTGCAGCACCTTTACCCAGACCGGATAGCATAGCGTCACGTTGCTCACCTTCGGCAGGAATATTGAGTTTATCTTCGGCCAGATTCTGCCCCTTGCGGGCCATCTCTTTACCTGACTGTAATACCTGATCAAAAAAATTATTTAAATCCATTTTCATCTCCGTTTTCAGGCAGCAACCAGCTCTTCAGTTATTGCTTCCTGGCGTAACACTTCCAGCATCAGGATACGGCGATTATCGCTGCGCAAAACCCGGAACAGGAAACCATCAAGCTGCAATTCTTCTCCCTGGCGCGGAATTTTGCCCATTTTAGTAATAACCAACCCGGCAATCGTGTCATATTCATTGCTGCTGAATTGCGTTCCCAACATATCATCAACTTCTTCCAGCTGAGTTGTCGCCTGTATCACAAACCGACCATTGCCATAACGGCGGATATTCCCTTCTTCCTCTTCATCCGCATCATGCTCATCATCAATATCGCCGACAATCTGCTCCAGCACATCTTCAAAAGTTACCAGCCCGGCCACACCGGAGTATTCATCAATCACCATCGCCATATGGCTACGGTTATTGCGGAACTCACTCAACAGGCGATTAAGACGCTGGCTTTCCGGAACCAGCAAAGCAGGACGTACAACATCATCAATATCAAACTCGGCCTGATTACCGATATAGCGCAGCAAATCTTTTGCCAGCAAGATACCAATCAGATCATCACGGTCTTCGTCAAACACCGGATAACGTGAATGTTCTGTTTCTGCGATTCGCTGTAGTATGGTTTGAAAATTGTCATCCTGATAGATGAAATCGATTTGTGAGCGAGGGAGCATAATGTCCCTGACCTGCAGGGCACCAAACTCCATGACTCCCTGCATCATATCAACGGCTTCGCCCGGCAATATATTTTTATCGTTAGCGCGCTGCAGCTCGTCGAGCAATTCATTTTGATTTTGTGAAGATAGTTCAAAACGGTCAATTAACCACTGTTTCCATTTCGGTCGTGGTCTGGGTACCGCCATTCGTTTGCGTTTCATTATTTCCTGTCAGTCCGGTTCATATGGGTTGGGGAAACCCAGCCCGCGCAAAATTTCAATTTCTCTTGCCTCCATAATATCGGCTTCAATTTCCCTGATATGATCAAAGCCCTGTAAATGCAGCAGGCCGTGTACCAACATGTGCGCCCAATGCTGCAAATATTCTTTACCCTGCTCCGCCGCTTCGCGGGCAATCACCGGCTTGCAAATCACCAGGTCACCGAGGTAATCAATATCACTATCCGCCTGTACATCGTATTCTGCCAGCATTGCCATATTTTCATACTGAAAAGATAAGATATTGGTTGGATAATCTTTACCACGGAACCCCCGGTTCAGATCACGACTCTCCTGTTCGTCGACGACACGGATTACCACACCGGCATCATTCTCATCCAGCCAGCAAGCACTTGCCCAAAGATCCAGTTCTGTAAAATCCGGGATATCAGTATAATTTTGCGGATTTTGTATCTCAATGAGTAGAGTCATGTTTCCCTGCGATCATAAGCTTCCACGATCTTCTGTACCAACACATGGCGCACCACATCCCGGCCATGAAACCAGCTAAAGCTCACACCCTCAACATCTTTCAGTATATCCAGCACCTGGCGTAAACCGGAAGTCTGATGCCTGGGTAAATCAATCTGCGTAATATCACCGGTAATCACAGCAGTGGAACCAAAGCCTAACCGGGTCAGAAACATTTTCATTTGCTCTGCCGTCGTATTCTGGGCTTCGTCGAGAAGAATAAACGAATCGTTCAGTGTGCGGCCACGCATATAGGCCAACGGTGCCACTTCAATGACATTGCGTTCAATCAGGCGATTGACTTTCTCTATACCCATCATTTCGAACAGGGCGTCATACATCGGGCGCAGATAAGGATCAATTTTTTGTGATAAATCACCGGGAAGAAAACCCAGGCGTTCGCCCGCTTCCACAGCGGGACGCACTAAAACCAGACGCCGCACCTCATCCCGCTCCAGTGCCTCGACAGCACAGGCCACAGCCAGCCAGGTCTTACCGGTACCTGCGGGGCCAACACCAAAATTGACATCGTGCGTACGAATATTTTCAATATACCGTGCCTGTGTCATCCCCTTCGGCCGGATAAATCCCCGGCGGGTACGAATGCGGATATCACTCTGTGTATGTTTATCAACGGCATCAAGATTCGCCTGCTGTAAAAACAAATGAATCTGTTCCGGGTCAAGAGTGGCTTCAGCCGTTTGCCGGTAAATATCCTGAATAAGATTGACCGCCGTCTGAATGATGGCGGGTTGGCCACTAATCTGGAACTGATGTCCCCGGTTATTGATTTCGACTGCCAGACGGCTTTCCAGCAAGCGTAAATGCTGATCAAATTGACCGCACAAATTCATTAACCGTTCGGAGTCGGCAGGCTCAAGTTCAAAACGGATGCTGGCGTTATCGGCTGCGGTAAGCGAATGGGCTTCTGTGCTCAAGTAGGGATTATTCCTGTCGTTATACTTAGCCTGAAGTATAGCTCAGAGCAGGTGCTGCAGCCAACAGCCTTACCTGCCTACTTTCAATAAGGTGCCCGATTCGCGAAATGCCAGCGTCTCCAGCACGATACCGTTGGTATTCGCGGTTAATGCTTTATTCGGCTTATTATCCGCTTCGTAAATCCCGGCATACCAGCCCCGCTCCGGATCATAAGCTTCAGCAACACGCTCCATGAGTTTCCGGGTATAGTCCGTTTCGTAAATCATATGCCAACCAAAAGCCGCTTTGGTACTCAGTGTTTTATATGCGGATGCATCAGCACCGTCTTCAGTAATCGCATTCCAGGCTTTACCATCAGTAAACACCGTGTTGTAAACAAAGTATGGTTCCTGATCAATACTATCCTCGCTCACCGCAGTCAGAATACCGGTTTCCTGATAACGCTTTTCCTGCGCTTCATAGACCCGCCAGGCCAGCTCACGGGAAATACGATCCCAGCCATACTCAATACCATCAAGAATATAAGGCTCACTCACCACGTAGTTATGTGCCTGATAGATATCCGGGTCACGGCTATCGGTAGCAACTGATGTGCCGTAAATATCAACAAAGTTGACATAATTCAGGTAATCCAGTGCCACAGACACATCCATTCCCATCAAGCCAAACGACTTCGCGGCATACTCCTCATAACCAAGACGGCCTTCCTGCAGGTATGCAATTTTTCCTTTCTGGCTCAAATCAGCACCATAAAGCGTGCCATCTTTAATCATTTCCGTGAGATCCCAGCGCTGCATAACCTTTTCCACCGCCGGTGTGTGCTCAGCATAATTCCACACCAGAATATTGAACGGTACCAACACCCGGCCAATATCAATTGCTGACCAGCCGATCCCTTTTTCACGTGCCTGATTTTTATAATCCACCATCGCCAGCGATTTAGTATGGTAAACCTTGTTTGGCAGCTGATTATCAAACAACGGAATCGCAGCCAGGCTTTTCAGTACGGCAGTAATCCGCTCATTAAACTCGGTTTCCGGAATAATCTGCAGACGTTCCGCTGCAATGATGGCCATCAGATAAGATGAGGTATCCCATAAAGTGGATGATTGATAACCATCTACAGAATTCACCAGACCCGTTTCAGCCACTGTATTATTTTTAAAATACTTCCAGGCGATATTGGCCCATTCCCGCTCTTTTTCGGTTAGCTTGCGCGGTGTTGTCGTGGCCTGCCGTTGCTCAGAAAATGTGATCATGGCAGCAGCGGCTTCACTACTGCTGGAGGGGCCTTTTCTGCCCTGCGCGCCCTGGACATCAATACTCTCCAGCCAGATAACCATGGAAAAGGCCGTAATCAGGCCGAATAGAAATATTAGATGGCTGCGCGCACGCACCAACCCCTGTTTAAAGCTCATAGTAACCCTTATTTTATCTTATTTTTCAGGTTGCCAGAAAGCAGCCAGCACAATGCCGCTTAAGGCTATAATATTATTTAAACCCCAGAATACATTCACTAAAATGCCGCCCGGAGAATATTGGTCATTATCAAAAATCAATAGCTGAACGGACGCATATACCAACCCCAACACCGTTAAGGCAATAATCGCTGCCTGTGGCCACACCAGATGCAGGAAATTGCCCTCCTGACGATCCTTGGGAGTAACCGGAAATTTAATTTGTTCGCCCTTCATCACCGTCCATATCGCTTTTAAGTTTGTCGGAAAAAACGATAGATAACTGGCTTTAGAACGGTATCCCGCAATACCCCAGGTTCCGGTCATAAATGCCAGCTCCATGAAAATCAGGAACGGCAGAATATGGATGAAAAAGTCCGCCGTATAAGCACTAACAGGCGCAATCGCAGTGAACAGATATACCAGTGGTGCAATTAAAAACAGTGCATTCCAGATTCCGCCTAAATAAGACCAGACCGTTGTCGCATACATTAAGCGCTGCCCAATGCTCAGTCCTTTACGGAATACCGGATTATCGTTTTTAGCAATATCCAGCGTGCCACCGGCATATTTAAACCGCTGTACCGACCAGCTCAGCAGATCCTGTGGTGACAGCATTTTAGACTCTACTTCAGGGTGCATCACCGACTTCCAGTTGCGTCCCTGGTCGGAATGCAACATCAGCGATGTATAAATATCCTCTGACACATGGAAGCGATACGGCGTGAATTCCTCTTCGTGAGCAATGGTATGACGCACCATAGAAACCAGACTGTCATCCAGATCACTTTCTCCGGTCATTTTTCTTAAATCAGCAGATTTATCACTAACCTGACCTTCAATATTATCCGCATAACTTTTTAAAGCCGCTTCCATTACTGCATCACGGCGGTGAATAGATCCGGCACCACAACAAAATGAAGCGTTCACCCAGTTCCGGCGACGCTGGATAACGTCATAAAACATCTTTGGCTCATTAACAAAAGGATCATCACCAATCGTTACCGGCCCGATGACTTTCTCAACCCCCTTCCCCAGCCAGCGGCCCGGTGCAGATAGGTACTTGCCGAGAAACTCGGGCAACTGTTTACCATCAGGCAAATCGTAGAACCATTGTGGCGTTTGCACCCAGGCAACATCAGGATCACGAAAATACCCCAATGTATGCTCCAGTAAGGTCGGAAATGGTCGGGTGTCCGCATCACAGATAACAATAAAATCACCGCTGCTTTGCTCCATCGCATTGCGCAGATTGCCCGCTTTAAAACCGGTATTATTGTTACGGGTGATGTATTCAACCCCCTCTTCCTGAGCGACCTGCTGCATGGTTTCACGCCGCCCGTCATCCAGCACATAAATTTTTATATTGATGGCATGAGGATAAGTCACTTTCTTCGCATCAATAATACTCAGTCTGACCAGTTCCGGATCTTCATCATAGGTGGGAAAAAAGACATCAACAGATAAAGGCCGGTCATCACCGTACAAACGATCCAGTACATTTCGTAAACTTTCCGGTGGCGGCCGCTGTGGATAATCCTCAACTTTCCAGAGATTAAACACAAACAGCATTAAACCGATATAAGCAGCAGTTTCCGCAAACACCAGAGGAATGGCATACCATAAAGCCTCCATGTTCAGGGAGCTTGTCCAGCGCCACCACAAATACCAGGCCCCCATAACCAGCGCAATAACAGCCAGGTATTGCCAGATACTTTCAACCGTCGGGGAATACTTTAGCGCAGGCTCCGGCTTTCGGTGCTCGAAGCAGTCAAAATAAAAAGACATTGATTCAACCCATTTAACCCTGATCAGGCCAGCTGTTTGCAGACATGGAGATGATTTCCATCATGATCACATTCATAATGAAAAGAATCGGCCAGCATATTAATTAAACCCAGACCCCAGCCGCCTTCCGGCAAACTTTCGGGTTCCGGAAAACCGGTTTCACCCGCAGCCTGTGCGCTGATCTGTTCAGGGGGAATAGAATGGCCCTGATCACTGATTATCATTTTTATACTTTCATCAGGATCACATTCAACCCGGACCTGAACGCCATTACCTGCCTTAAATTCATAGGCATGTTCAATGACGTTATTGACGGCTTCGACCATCATCAGCTCCAGTTGCCCCACCTGATCAACCGGTAAACTCAGCTCGTTGCCAATACCCCGAACTGCACCACCAATTAATCTGACATACTCTAACTGGCTATCAATAAGCAGTTGAATATTATATGTCTTTTTATCCGAACTCATTTTCAGTCAACCCCGTCTGATTCTGTTTCCCTCGTAGCGTTGGCTTTCTCAGCACCGAATTCCTGCAAATAATTGATTAAATCGCGTTGTTGGTCACAAACAGCGGTTTCAGCACGCCGGGCATCATCCAGCAACCAGCGAATACGGGTTTCATCAACATGAACCGGCACCCCACCAATTGAGATACAGTGGTCGCCAACCACCAGCTTCTGATCCAGAGAGACCAGACCCGATACCCGTTTGTAATCGTCAATCGTACAATCGCGAATTTCCGCTTCGCTTTCAATAATGCAGTTGGCCCCAATCATGCAAGGGCCGGTAATTTTTGCCCCGGCATCAATACGGGTGCTGCTACCAATATAAACTGGTGGCTTAATATCAACCTTATCCCAGTCAACGCTCAGGTTTGTTCCGGCCCAGATACCCGGCTTTATTTCACGCCCCGGCATATTGAACCCGTTAATTTCACCCATCAATGCCTTTCTGGTTGCACTCCAGACATCCGGCACCGAACCAATATCAACCCACTGAAAATCCATATCCAGTCCATAAAAAGGCACATCCGCAGCCACTAACGCCGGAAAAAGCTCGCCACCAATATCGTATTCCACGCCTTCCGGAATATGATCAAACACTTCAGGTTCAAAGATATAAATACCGGTGTTAATTAAATTGGAAACAGCTTCTTCCGGTGCCGGTTTTTCCTGGAAACGTAATATCCTGTTATCAGCACCCAGTTCAACGACACCATATTTATGAACTTCCTCGTGCGGGACTTCCTGTAAAATGATACTGGCAACCCCGCCTTTCTCACGATGAAACGCCACTGCCTGCTGAATATCGAGATCAATCCAGGCATCACCACAAAGCACAATAAATGTTTCATCAAAAAAACCGGAAAACGACTGAATTTTTTTCATCCCACCGGCAGAACCCAATACACGGTCTTCAAAACCGCCATCAGTTAATTCCCCTTCGTATGAATAGGCAATCTGAACACCAAGGTGATTACCATCACGAAAGTAATTTTCAATCACCGGGGCCAGATGACTGGTATTAACGACGATATCATCAACACCGTGTTTATGAAGTAACTCAATGATCGACTCCATAACCGGCTTACGCATAATCGGAATCATCGGTTTAGGAATGACATGGGTAATTGGTCTTACCCGTGTACCTTTACCAGCGGCCAAAATCATCGCTTTCATTTTAGGTCCTTTCTTATTATTATTTTTTAACGTTTTTGTATTAAGTCATATCAAACGCTTAACAAAACTAATTTCTTTAACAATATGCGACATGACAAAAGCGCTTAACAACGCTAATACCCATCCTCAAAGGAATAGATAAAAGTACCTAACAGTTGCGGCTTTTGTCATCAGCATAGCAAGCAATCAGGCAACTGCCATCATATCGATAGCACCGTCAGCATCTTCTGCCATCCGGAAAACTTTATCCATACGGGTTAATTTAAACAAATCCGCGACAATGCCATGCGCACCGGCCACTACCAAATCACCGGAACCGCCTACCATCTTCAGAATACTGACCATTGCGCCCAGACTACTACTATCCATGAATTCAACATCACTAATGTCCAAAACAATGCGTTGGGCACCTGCTTCCAGAACTTCACCAACTTTCACTCTCAAATCGGGGGCATTGGCCGCATCAAGACGCGCTTCTTCGATCTTCAGCATAGTGAAGTCATCATGGTTTTGTGTCGTTAGTTTCATAACATTCCTCATTATTAGTATATTTATTATACAAGAAATTTTTTATATTAGCCTATATCAGGCTTTGGAATCAACTATCAATAGCGAAAGGTCATCAGGTTGTTCAATAACTGAGTTATCCAGCGCCCAGCGATCACAAATCTGATTAATTGCCTCAGTAGCGCTCAGATGGGCAGAATCACGCATTTCAGTAGCCAGATCTTCTTCAGAATACAATGTTTCACTTCCGGGCTTTGTTAATTCAAATAAGCCATCAGAGAACAAAGCCAAACGACTTCCCGATGGAAAATCAAAGCTAACCGCTTCATATTCAGCCTGCGGTATCAGTCCTACCGGAAAACCGGTGCAGTCCAGTTCAGTAACCTGCGCAGCAGCAGTATCAATCAGAAAAGGTTTTGGATGCCCAGCCTGGACAAAATGCAACTGCTGCTTACGGGTATTAATAACCCCCAGAATCATCGTGAAATAATGTTCACTAAAGTCCAGAACATCCTGTAAGTGTTCATTAAACGACGTCACCAACTGACTTAATTCACTGCCGACTGAATGGTTTTCACCTGTTAATACAGTATGGTTAGCCCCATTGCCTGCCGACGTTAGCAAATTACTCAAATACATTGATAACAAGGCTGAGGAAATACCATGCCCCGACACATCGACGGTGTAGAATAAACAGGTATCCTCATCCAGCGGAAAATAATTAAAAGTATCGCCACCAATAAAACTGGCCGGACGGTAAAACCAGGCAAAATCCAGATTCCCTACCTGTTTCTGTCCCGGCAGAATACCTTTTTGCAACACGGCAGCATGCCTTAAGTCCTGTTGCACTTCATCCTGTGTTTTCTGCAAAGAACGATTCGCCTCAGCCAGACTTTCATTTTGCTGTTCCAGCTTACTTTCCAGCGAAATAACGCGCTCAGCAGCACGCAACAACACCTCAACCTCATCACGCTCAATCGGTTTATTGGTAAAATCATCAGCCCCTGCATCCATCCCGGCAATGAGATTTGGTTTGCCGGAGAGTCCGGTCAGCATAATGATATAAAGATAATGCGGGAAAGAAGATTCCCTGATTCTGCGGCACAAGCCGGGGCCATCCAGCCGGGGCATCACCCAGTCAGTAATCACTACCTGAAATGAATCCTGTTGCAGCAGCTCCCAGGCTGCTTCACCATCCTCGGCAACGGTCACGTCATGCCCCATCAGGGTTAGCGTCCGTTTCATGACAAGACGCATATCCAAAGCATCATCAACCAGTAGTATTTTCATGTATTTTTCTTATTGTTGGGATTTTGATATCTGGTTAAGCTTATGCTAGCTTTTCGCAGATTAAAATATTTTTTGATAATTGGCATAACCGAGAAAAACAATAATGACCACAAATTATACAGATGCAATTGATCAAGAAACTTACAGTTTGTTACAAGATCTCATGGGTGAAGAAGGCTTTGAAGAAATCATAGACTTTTTCTGCTCTGATACCAAGCAGGCTGTTAACAATTTAAGACAGGCAATCAATGATCAGAAGGCTGATTTTGTCGGAGGCGTCTGTCATAAACTCAAATCCAGCAGCAAACTGATTGGCGCATTCACAATGGCAGACATTGCAACCGAGCTGGAGTTATACGCTGACCATAAGAATGCAACACTAGCCAGTCAGCTTCTGGATCAGCTTGAAACAGAATTTCAGCGTGCAGAACAATGGATTCAGTCCGCTACCGCTCTCACGTAATCTAAATAACAATACGACTAAGGGTTAAATAAGGGTTAAACTATGAAAGGTGTAGTATTTACTGAATTCCTTGAAATGGTTGAAGACAAATTCTCGGAGGACATGGTTGATGACATTATTGATGATTCTGACCTGCCCTCAGGCGGAATTTACACAGCAGTGGGTACCTATCCACACGAAGAGATCGTGCAACTGGTGGTAAGTTTGTCGCAGCATAGCGGAATTGAAGTTCCCGACCTGATCAGAACCTTTGGACAACATCTTTTTGGGCGATTCTCCGTTCTCTATCCCGCCTTCTTCCCGCCGGACATTACCGCTTTCGATTTTCTGGAGTCTGTAGAAGACTACATCCATATCGAAGTGCGGAAATTATATCCTGACGCTGCTTTACCAACATTCGAAACCCGCAGAGAAAATGACAATACCCTGATCATGATTTACAACTCTGCTCATCCATTTGCCACCCTCGCCGAAGGTCTGTTACATGGATGCATGGATCACTTCAAGGTCAAAGCAAACATTACTATGACTGACCTGTCAGACGGCGCTGGCACAAATGCTGAGTTCAGGATTGTTACAGCGTAAACTATGGATGACATTACCCGTCTGACCCGGCGCCTGGAAAGAGAAAAAAAAGCCCGGAAAATGGCTGAGAACCTGCTGGAAGATAAAAGCACGACGCTGTATGCCACCAATACCCGTCTGAGCAAGCGTCTGGAGAGGGAAAAGCAAGCCCGGAAAATGGCGGAAGGCCTACTGGAAGAAAAGAGTAAAGCACTTTATGTCACCAACACCCGTTTAACCAAACGGCTGGAAAGAGAGAGAAAAGCCCGGAAAATGGCGGAAGGGCTGCTGGAAGAAAAAAGCAAAGAACTGTTTGACGTAAACCAGGAGCTACAATCCTTTGCCGATTCGCTGGAACAGGAAGTGGCTAAACGCACCCATGAATTAAGTATTGCCCGGGATCAGGCACTCAGTTCCAGCCGCGCCAAAAGTGCTTTCCTTGCTGCCATGAGCCATGAAATCCGCACGCCAATGAATGGCATCATCGGCATGGCAACCCTGCTGAAAGACTCTGCTCTGAATGAAGGTCAATTCAACCAGGTCGATACCGTACTGCAATCCGCTCAGTCACTGCTAATCATCATAAATGACATCCTCGATATTTCACGGCTGGATGCCAGCAAACTGGAGCTGCTGAATGAAGAGTTCTGCCTTGATCAGACACTACCCTCGCTCATGGAGACGCTGGGTATAATTGCCACCCAAAAGGGACTGGAATTATTTATTGTCATCCAGCCGGACGTTCCGCGCACTATGCTGGGAGACGCATTACGAATCAGACAGGTGCTAATGAACCTGATCGGTAATGCAATTAAATTTACTGAACAGGGTCAAATAACACTACGTATCTCACGCTGTCGTTTACAGGAAGACTCGGTAAGATTTGAAATTGAAGACTCCGGCGTCGGTATTCCTGAAAGTAAAATCCCGACATTATTCAATGCCTTCAGCCAGATTAATAAATACGATCAACACAATAACAGTGGCACCGGCCTGGGACTGGCAATTTCACGCAAACTGATTGATCTGATGAATGGTGATATCGGAGTTGAAAGCCAGCTGGGAGAAGGAAGCACCTTTTGGTTCAAAGTCCCTATTTTGATGCAAACCGCTGGCGAAGAACAGTATATTCTGGATCCGTTACCCGCCAGAAACTGCCTGGTTTTAGTCCTGAATGAAGCACACCGGAATATTATCGCTGAACAGCTGCGAACCTGTGGTATGAACTGTAAAACTGTCAGTTCAGTCAGTTCTATGCAGCAGCAGCTGAGTGGTGGCACGTTTGACTGGTTATTTGTTGATACCACCGGTTTTATCACCGCACAAACTGAACAAATCAGCCTTATCATTTCCCAACAGGGAAAAGCCGGAAAAATCAGTCATGTCTGCCAGATTCTGTCACACGCTGATGAACAAACGCTCTGTACCGGTGGATGCCCGACGCTGAATTACCAGACTATTTTTAAACCGGCAACTTACAGCAAGATCACTCCATTGCTCGAGGAGTCGACCGGCTTTGTACCGGCCGAAGCATTGTCTGCGCAAAAAGATAACGCGTCAGCAGTCATTCCAAAAAATGACGCTGAACACGAGGCTGCCGAACAAAACCCCGGCAATCTCAGAATTCTTGTCGTAGAAGACCATAAGATTAATCGCCTGGTCGCTCAGGGTTTGCTGAATAAGCTGGGACATCAGGCGGTATTCGCTCATGACGGGCTGCAAGCTCTGGATCTCCTGGCTGAAGACCAGGCATTTGCCCTGATTTTAATGGACATACAAATGCCTGGCATGAGCGGTGTAGAGACAACACAAAACATTAAGCAACGCTGGCCGGAGCTGGATATCCCGATTTTAGCCTTAACCGCAAATGCCATGAAAGGCGACGAAATCGAATATTTAAAGGCGGGCATGGATGAATGCCTGACCAAACCGATACAAATCGATAAGCTTGAACACATCATCAACAAATGGTGTGTTAAACCAACGCCTTAGGAATGCCTTAGTTAATCAATGCATTCCAGGGTTAAATGCATTGATGTAACCGTTAAGTCAAATTTATCATTTAACCATTAGCCATTTTTATATAAAATAAAAAATAAACAGTGCCTGGGCTACCAATAGACCGGCACAGCAACAATACTAATAAAGAGAACAATAATGACTACTGTTGCCAGTGATATTTCACCCGATGACAGCACTAAACGCATTTTGGTGTTGCTCTCCGCCAGCCTGCTGCCCTTTCTTTTCTCCACTCTGCTCGCCGGACTATTTTATCTGCTTGGGGATTACAAAATCGTGGAACGTGCTGCGGCAAAAACCGAATTTGCCAGCATTGATTTTCCGGAAAAAAATAAAGTTGTCGGTAATCCGTTCACTGCCAAAGGCAGCATTACCAAACTCCCGGAAAACACCGTTGCATTTCTTATGGCCGAGCGTGGCGGCCTCTACTGGCCGAAAAAGTATTTACACAATACACCCGGAGAGTGGACGCTGGAAATTCATGAACCTAAACGAAAGAACAGTAAGCTGCGCTTAGTTGTGCTTGCCATGACGGAAGAAAATAAAGCAGCTGTTGACCAATGGTACGCTTCAGGCCAGAACAACGGCATTAAACGTTTCAAGACCGCCATCGAAGTTGCAGCCGTTGAGGTAAAACAAAAATGAATAAAATACGCATGAACTGGCTGGATGCTGCCCGAATTGCCGCAGCGTTCTGCATTATCGCTATCCACTCAACCACAGATGTCAGAGGCCTGCCATTTCCCGACGCTCAGGCCGGGGAACGGATATTTACCGTTTTATTCAGAACCACAGCAGAACTGGCCAGCACAGAATACTTCTTTCTGATTTCTTTGTTTCTGTTAGCGTTCAAGCTGGAACGTAAACCCGCAGGCTTTTCTGCCACAATGAAGGTACAGGCCAAAAGATTATTAGTGCCCTTTGCAGTCTGGACTGTCTTCTATGCATTTTTCCACTTTTTCAAAGCTTACAAATTTAATTACGTCGATAGCGTTGCTGAAAGCCTGCTTAATCCATCGATCTGGGCTGATTATTTTATTCTTGGTACTGCCCAGTACCATATGCACTTCTTACCAACGCTGTTTATTCTGATTCTGTTTCATCCACTGTATAAACTGGCCGCCAAATTCCCGATACTTGGCTTGTCGCTGATCCCAATGATCTTTCTACGCAATTACTTTGACGGCTGGTTATGGGGTAACGCCGGTGACAGCGCTGCTTTAGAATACCTGTTACAAGTTGTGAAAATACTGTGTTATGTCGGTTATGGCATGGCGGCTTACGCTATGTTTGGTTTATGGAAAACACAAATTGATGCGGATACCTCAGCAAAAATATTTGGTTTCGCCCTATTTAGTATTGTTCTGTTACTTCTGGTTAAGCTAATTCAGGCCAGTGGCATTATTGATACCGGTGACTTTGGTGTCCGTAAAGGTATTAATTACTATGCCCATTACCTGATTCCTGTCTTTTCACTCACCTTGTTTATGAGTTCCCAGTATTTCAACTGGCCGGACAAGCTATCGCTATGGTCTAAATACACCTTTGCCATGTATCTGGTTCACCCCGCTGTTATTGATGTATTTGATGTTCTGATCTACGACACCAAATTACCAATTTATCAGTACACCACGTTGAAATTCTTTACAGCGGCCAGTGGCTCTCTCGGCCTTGCTGTGCTCATTAGTAAAATTTCCTGGCTGGCATGGACAATCGGCCTGGGGCCACTGCCTTTCACCGCCGCCTACCGCAAGACATTTGGCAAACAACAGCAAGATAACACTGTTGCAGTAAGTGGATAACGAGTTCCCGAAATCCGGGGCACAGGCTGTCAATCTCTCATACAGCAATGCCCCGCTACTATACGGGCAATAGAGTTTTATAAGTCATAACAATAATTTAAGGGGTTAACTCTATGTTACTCAGAACACTTCACGTTGCAATGTTTTTCCTCATGGTTTGGTTAACCTTCCAGTTAAACCAAACCAATGCCAGGGTTTCAGCATTACAAACACTTAGCCAAAACCAGCAACACGTTCTGGACAACACACTGGCATCCACACAAAAAGCAAGTTCTGAAAAACTGGATGCGTTAAGTGAACAGCTGAATAAAACTATTGCAGCTCAAAAAAATAACACCGGCGCTGAGAAAAAGCTGAACGCCTTTAAAACCAAACAGAACAAAATCGATACCCTGCGTAAAGCTTATATCCTGGTATTAGAAGCGGAAGCAGCGCGGGCATCACAAGACAGTAAAGTCGCACTTGAACGCCTGACCGCCAGTAAAAAACTCATCTGGAAGTCAGGTAGTAATTTCCCTGATCAGAAAAAATCTTTACAGGGTCTGATGAAAACCATCGATCTGACTCTGGGGGCATGGAAACAAAAGGATCTGAAAAAAGATACTAAAGCTATCTACTCTGTTATCGCAAAAGCAATAAAAACACAGGATAAATAA